>JANNDA010000959.1:0-1562 GCA_031387195.1 Planctomyces sp.
ACTCAACCGACTGGCTGTGACGCTGCGGCCCAACTGTGCGATCAAGACCTAATCTAAAGTTGCAAGCTGGACGCTTGCACTACGAAAGGCGAGAACACGATGGCCTTGCCGATTGTCGAACTCGGCTCGCTGGACGAGTTGTGGTTTCAAGTTGCCGGCACGCGCTGCAATCTGACCTGCACGCATTGCTTTATTTCGTGCAGCCCGCACAACGACACGTTTGGATTTCTGTCATTCGACGAAGTCGAACGACGGCTGCTTGAATCGGTCGCGTGGGGCGTGAAGGAGTTCTACTTCACCGGTGGCGAACCGTTTCTGAATCCCGACATGGTTTCAATTCTCGAACGCACGCTCGACTTCGGCCCGGCCACGGTGCTGACGAACGGGACGGTGCTTAAGCCCGAATGGCTTGAGCGTCTGCAAGCGGCGGAGCAGGGGAGTCTTTACTCGCTGGAGTTTCGCGTTTCGATCGACGGCCCGACCCCCGAACTCAACGATCCGATCCGCGGCCCGCGCACGTTCGAGCGCGCGTTGCGCGGCGTTGAGTTGCTCGTGCAACACGGCTTCTTACCGATCATCACCATGACCCGCGTCTGGGATGAAGCGGAAGACGATGCTGTCCTCGATCAGTTTCGCGACGTACTTCGTCAACACGGATACGACCGCCCGCGATTGAAGGTGCTCCCGCGATTGCAACTCGGTGCCGAGGCGAGTCGCACCTGCGGATACTCGAAGGAAGACCGTGTGACGGCCGAGATGCTCGTCGGGTACGACACCTCGCAACTCGTCTGCCAACATAGCCGAGTCGTCACCGATCGCGGCATTGCCGTCTGCCCGATCTTGATCGACTCACGCGAAGCGATCCTGGGGCAAACGCTCGAAGAGGCGAATCGCGGCTTCGCCATCACTCACGGAGCGTGCGCGACCTGCTATCAGTTCGGTGCGATTTGCGCGAATTCTTCCAGCGGCTCTGCATTCAAACCACTGACCACTGACCACTGACCAACCCATGCAACTCGCATTCTTCGGCGGTATCTACAACAACCACATCGCGCTCAAAGCGGCGATTGCGGATGCTCGACGACATGGGGCCGAGCGGATGTTTTGCCTCGGCGATCTCGGCGCGTTCGGCCCGCATCCGGATCGGACCTGCGAACTGATTCGCGACAACGGCATTGAAGTCGTGCAAGGGAATTACGATCACAGCATCGGTCATGCGTTGAACGATTGCCAATGCGGCTACACCGATCCGCGCGACAATCATTTCGCGCAACTCAGCTACGACTACACGCTGGCCAACACCAGCGACGAACATCGTGCGTGGCTGCGCATTCTCCCAACCGAACTCCGTTTCGAGATTGATGGGCTTCGCTTCTTGCTTTGCCACGGCAGTCCGCGTCGGACCAATGAGTTCTTGTGGGAGTCGACAACGAGCACTCCGTTTCTCAACAAGCTCTGCGATGACTTCGAGTGCGATGTGATCTTGGGAACTCACACAGGGCTGCACTGGCAGCGGTTATGGAGTCGGCCCGCCGTAGTGCAAGCTTCCAGCTTGCCACTGA
>JANNDA010000398.1:0-11282 GCA_031387195.1 Planctomyces sp.
GCTCGGCAGGAGCCTCGCCCTCCCGATTTGAGACTTCTCGGATAGCCTCTTACAAGCGGCCAACATGAGCGTTTTTTTGAATTTTCGTGTGATGAGTCGCGGGAAAAGTTGTTGATACGGGTACCCTCGTTATCTTTCGCCCAACTTCTCACGCCACCGGCAGGCGTGCGTTTTTCGCACAACAGATTCTCAGGACATTACTTATGGTTTTCGCAAATTGGCTCAAGGCTCTCGGTCGTCGCTGTCGCCAGCTTCCTCGAATTCGTCGAGGCCAGAGACTTCATCCGAGCAATGACGTGCGGAACACGATGTCGCACTACGTTGACGTGCTCGAAGAACGGATGCTGTTGTCGGTGACTCAAGCGGTGGCGGGAGGCAATGTCACGTTCACCGGAGACGGGGCCGCTGACAGTTTGTATTTGCGGGCGAATCCCGATGGGTTGTTGGAGTTCAGCACGAACGGGACGACTTATTCCAGCAGCTTGGGTGGGACGACGCTGACCATCAATGCGGGGACCGTCGTGTTGGTCAATCTTGGAGGGGGCGACGACACGTTGCAGATCGATGCGACGTTGAGCCGTCGGCTCGATTCGGCGGGAGCGACGTTGAGCTTTGTGGGGGGCGGACAATCGGGCGATCGGCTGGTCGGGCCTAACGAAGTGAGTACCTGGGACATCACCGGCAACGGAGCGGGAACGGTCGGCGACATCACGTTCAGCGGAGTCAAGAATCTCACCGGCGGGACTGGTGCGGACAGCTTTGACTTCACCGGTGTCGGCTCGGCGGTCATGACCGTCGACGCGGGGCGCGGTGACAACACGTTGTTCTCGCCGGGGGGGACGCAGACCTGGAATCTCACCGGCAAGGGAGCGGGGACAGTCGGCGGCCTGACGTTCAGCGGAGTGACGAATCTCATCGGCGGCTCCGGCAACGACACTTACGTCTTCGCGAGCGGGAACCTCGGCAGTTACTACATCGGCGAAACTGCCGGTGGGGTGGACACGATCAACCTCTCTGCGATCTCGTCGAACATCACGTTCGATCTGTCGTTGGCGACGGCGCAGGAAGTCAATTCGAACCTGAGTCTGACGCTGTCGGCGACCAACGTCTTTGAGAACGTCATCGCTGGCGGCGGAGCGGACAAGATCACGGGGAACGAACTGGCCAACGTCATCACGGGCGGCGCGGGGAACGACACGCTGACGGGCGACGGTGGCGACGACGTGTATTTGTTTGCGCCGGGCAGCGGGAATGACTCCATCGTGGAAGAGAGCGGTGCGTCGAACGGCCACGGCTTCGACAAGATCGACACCAGCTCGAATTCGACGAACTCGACCATTCAGAAATTGAGCGACGACACTTACACGCTAACGGTGGGAAGCGACAGCATCGCGTTCAGCAACGTCGAGAAAATTGCTGCGGGAAGCGGGATCAACACGCTCGATTATTCTGCCGCGACGGCGGGTGTGTTCGTGAATCTCACGACGCACTTTGCGGACGAGTTCACTGACGTGACCGGCTTCCGCAATGTCATCGGCACTGACTTCAACGACACGCTCATCGGCGACGGGCTGGCGAACAGTTTGAGCGGCGGGAAAGGGAACGATCAGCTCACAGGCAGCGGCGGCTCGGACTCCATCAATGGCGGCACCGGCTACGACACGCTGACCGAGGTGCGCGATGTCAACTTTGTGCTGACGAACGCCAGCTTGATTGTCAGCGGCAGCGCTTCGGAAACCGACACGCTCACGGGGATTGACTCGGCGATTCTGGGCGGCGGGCTGAGCGCGAACAGTCTCGACGCGAGCGGCTTCAAGCCGTTGCTCACGACGACGGACCTGGCGGGGTTGAGTCTCGGCGCGGGGGTCAATCTCGCGGCGAATGATCTCCAGCTTCAGCTCAGAGACGGCACGTTGGTGAGCGTGAACCTGGCCGGAGCGGTCACGGTCAATGATTTCTTGAATGCGATCGTGGCTGCCGCGCCGGGTGGCTTTACGCTGACGGCCGCGTTGAATTCCGACTTCAACGCGATCGTGGTGACTCAGACGGCGGGAGCTGGCAGCGGCAATCTGGCATTCTCATCGACGTCCACGCTCGCGGCGGACCTTGGTCTGAACGTGACCGGTTCCGGTGCGACGTTGCAGAGCCTGCGGACGATCGCGAACGGAGTCATTTTGGACGGCGGTTCGACGGTGCCTCTTTCCGCGTTGAACGGCGGGACCGGCGTGCGCACGACGAATCTGTCGAGCCTCCCGCTGCGTGGGAACGAAAGCACAACGCTCTTGAGCGTGCTCAATCAAGGCTCCGGCGTGCGCACGGTGGCTGGCAACGATTTCCAGATCACGCTGACCGACGGGAAGACGTTCAACGTCAACATCAGCTCCACGATGACGCTGCAACAAGTCTTCGACGCGATCACGACAGCGGCGAATGCCGTCGCGCCGGGACGAGTCACGATTCGCGTCAATCCGAAAGACCAAGCGACGCTACTTTTGAAAGACTCGTTTGACGGCGGCAGCGATCTGAAAGTCACCGCACTCGGTGGCTCGTTCGCCGCCGAGGACTTGGGAATCATCGGCGACGGAGTCGGCCAGACGCTCGAAGGGAACGCGATCGGCGGCATCGCGGCGGACATTCGAGTGACGCTCACCAACGGGTCGGTCATCAAGCTCGACCTGAGCGGGCTGAGGACGCTCGATGAGGTGATCTCGAAGCTCAACAATTACGCGGACTCGCTCAGCGTGACGGTGAACTCCGCTGGGACCGGTCTCGTGATTCGCGATACGAGTGACGGGCTGGGAAATCTGACGATCGAAGCCCTCAACGGCTCACTCACGGCGGCGGATCTGGGCATTCTCGGCACGGGGACGGGGAGCGTTCTCAACGGCACGAGCATCGTCAGCGGCGGGCTGCTGCTGGACGGTCGCAATGACTCGGACACGTTGATCGGTGGCACGGGGGACGACATCCTCATCACGTCCGGCAGTGATTCACTGACCGGCGGTGTCGGTGTCGATACCGTCGTGGTCTCGCGCGACACGAACATGACGTTGAGTAACTCCAGCTTGTCGTTCGGAGCGGGCGGCTCGACATCGCTGACCGGCGTTGAGCAAGCTCGTTTGCTCGGCGGTGAAAGCGCGAACGCGATCAACGCGACCTCGTTCAGCCTCGGTTCCGTCACGATCGTGGGTGGTGCGGGCAACGACACGCTCACCGGCGGGTCGGGCAACGATCTGCTGTCCGGCGGACTGGGCACGGACGTGTTGGACGGCCAAGCGGGGACAGACAGCATCGGCGAAATGGGGCAACGCATCGTGCTCGACAGCCAGGGAAACGGCGTCGGCGGAGCGGCCACGTTGGATCTTGCCGAGGGAATCAATGAAGTCGTCACGATCACGTTGGGAGCCGGAGTGACCGGCGGCAGCTTCACGTTGACCTTCAACGGTGAGACGACCAGCAGCATTCCGTTTAACGCCGATTCGTTCGAGTTGAAGAGCATTCTGGCTCAGCTTGAGGGACTCGATCGCGAAGACTTGCTGATCTCTCGCGCAGATTCGACCAACTTTTGGACGGTCACGTTCGTGAACGCGAAGGGTGGGTTGAACGTTCCCAACCTCACCGCGACGAGCGTTGATCTCGTCGGAGGGGGCGTCACTGCGACCGTCACGACGCAGGGAGTTCAGGCGCTGAACTCCCTGACGAGCATCGAGCAGGCCACGTTGTACGGGACGTTCGGCAACGACGTGATCGACGCGACGAACTTCTCTGGCACAACGTTGATCCGAAGCTTCTACGGCAACGATACGATCTTCGGCAGCGAAGGAGCCGACACGATTGACGGCGGCGACGACGACGACCGCATCAGTGGCGGTGGCGGCGTGGACTCGATCAACGGCGGTGCGGACATCGACACGATTGTCGAATCACGCAACGTCAATTTCACGCTGACCAACTCGACTCTGACAGAGACGGGAGGCGCTCTCGGTAGCTCGACCGAGGTGGATGCAATCTCTGGTTTCGAGTGGGCACACATCACTGGCGGCAGTTCGGGGAATACGATCAACCTCAGCGCGTTCACCGGGCTGACTGATGGTGTCCCGGTTGAACTATTGAACGGTGGCAACGGCTTTGGAGCCACGTCAGGCAAGAACGTGAGCCTGATCGGGCTGGAGGGGACGACTCCTCTGTCCGTGCTCAACAACGGAGCCGGAGTTCGCTTGTCGAACGGGACGGACTTCGTGCTGGTGCTGCGAAACGGCACGACGAAGTCGGTGGACCTCGGCTCGGCGACAACCGTCAAAGATGTCCTCGATGCGATTCATCTTGCGGCTCCGAGTGTGACAGCAACGCTCGACTCGACCGGAACTGGAATCATTTTGAAAGACAGCACGGCCGGGGGCGGCAATCTGCGAGTCCAAACGGCCACAAATACCTCCGCCGACTTGGGGCTGACTTTCCCAGGTGGCGAGGGAGTGTTCTTCCGAGGGACGGACCTCAACGGCATGCCAGTCAGCAACGGAGCCAGTGATGTCCTCGTGGTGCTGAGCGACGGTTCGCGCGCCAGCGTGGACCTCAGCAATCGCTACACGCTGCAAGATGCTTTGGATGCGTTCCAGCAAGCCAACTCGAAACTCACCGCCGCGCTCGATGCCGGGCGGACGCGCATCATTCTCACCGACACTGCTGGCGGCGCGTCGTCGATTGCCGTCATCGCCGTGAATGGGTCCACGGCGGGGGCGAGCCTCGGATTGGTGGGCGCGGGAGTCGCCAGTGCCACCGCCTCGTTCACAGGAGTTGCCATTGGAGTCGCGCAGGCTGCGATCGACGGCGGTGGCGGCAACGATTCGATCATCGGCACGGTCGGCAATGACGTCCTCACCGGCGGAACCGGCAGCGACACGATCGACGGCGGTACTGGCACCAACACATTGACCGAACAACGCAACGCCAACATGACGCTCAATGCCTCGACGCTGGTGATCGGCGGAGAGACCGACACCTTCACCTCGATTCAGAAGGCGGAACTAAGCGGGGGGACGAGTGACAACACGATTGATGCGTCGTTGTTCGCGGGATCGGCCATCATCAGCACCGGTGGTGGACTCGACACGCTCAAGGGACCGCTCGGTGACGCGACGTTCCTCGTCAGTATTGATGGGCTGACCGTACCGACATCGGCGACGGACACCGTTCGCCAAATCACGGTTCATCCCGCCGGAGGGAGCAGTACCTACGAAATTCAAAGGTCCGGCAGCACGCTTGGGGAGTCGGACTTCTGGTGGATCAACACCGTCGGCTCAACCGACAACGTGGAGTACAAGCTGCGTGGTGCGGCACTGACTGTGTCAAGCAACATCACTGGCTCAACCGTCGATATCACGATCTCTGCCGAGAGTCTCACGCTCAACGGCCGCACGATCAGCACGGCATCAAGCACGGACAATGCCAAGAACATCTCGATCCTGGCCAAGCAAATCATCATTGGGGGCGGGACCATCATCGACGCTCGCTCGACAGCCGTCGGCAAGACGAGCGGTACGATCACGATTGCCGCCGTCGATGACAAAGCGCGCATCACCGGCGGGCCGTTTGGCGCTCAGGCCAACATCGATCGACTGGAGACGAGCATCGATATCGGCGAGGCGGCCATCTACGGCGCGATCGTGAATATCACCGCCGTCGCCGACAGCCGATTCTTTTTGGGGAATCGAGATCTTGCGGGGAACACTGTTTCTGACCTTGGCAAGACAATCGGTTCCATCGCCGTTCAGACCATCACGGAAGCGTTCCCGATTTTGACGCAGGTGTCGATCGCGAAGTCAGTCGCCGACATCAAAATCGGGACGGCCGCGAATCCCACGGTGATCGTGGCGGACACGGTCAACGTGACGGCTGACACGGCAGCCGCCATCGCCAGCAAGCCGATTGGCATTGCGATCTCTGTCCCCGTCGCCTTGATGGAAACGTCTTCGACGATTTCCATTGATAACGCGCACATCACCACGACCGGGGATTTGACCGTTCGCTCCAAGACCGACAATCTGATCAACGCTCAGGCGGTGACATCGGCCATCGTTGTGGCGATTGGCGTCTCGGTCAGCGTTTTGAATTCCGATGCCAAGGCCACGCTGGGCCCAAAGTCGGTCGTGAATGTGGGCCGTGACCTGTTCGTTCAAGCGGACGCGGTCGATCGCAACTACACGTTCGCGAATGCGTACGGTGACTCTTCGGCGCTTGTCACCGTCGGGGCGGCCATTCATGTCGCGGACATCGAACTGTTAGCCAGCATCGACGGTTTGGCGACGGTCGGTCGCAACGTGAACGTGACCACCGATTTGACGAAGAAGCCCGTTGAAGCCCAGAAGGGCATCTTCTTCCCGTCGTACTTTGACGGCGTTTCAGCACGCGCGTCGATCGACCCGGAGGGCTCAACCGGCGATCCACTCAATGATCTGGCCGGCAGCCTGATCGGCTGGTTTGTTTCGCCGATCACTGCTGGAGCCACCAATCGGATCGCGACCAGCAAGATGACCCAGAAGCTCATCGCAAAGGGAGGGAAGTCTCGCGCCTTGGGCAAAATACTGCTCTCGTTGGGCGACTCAACCAAAGAGATGTCGAAGTTCCAAGGCTCCTTCAGTATTGCCGTCGATGTCTACTCGACGGATGCCGTTTCGCGCATCGGCGATGGAGCCTCTGTCATTGACGCCGTGGTGGACGCCGGTGGCTTCATCAATGTGACTTCGCATGTCGCCGTTCGCCCGAATGTGAGCGCCTCATCGTCCGTCGATTTCACGCCGGACGAAGACTTAGGACTCTCCAGCAAGGGAATGGCTCAAGTCCTCAAAGCGGATGGAACTCAGATTCTACAGGGGACTCCCGATGTGATGGTTTCGTTGGCGGTGGCGGTCGGCGTTTACGACAACAAGACCGGGGCCTACATCAACGGCAACTCCACGGTCGATGCGGGCAAAGCCATCACCCTCGACGCTCAGACACTGAATCGGTTTGACCCCAGCAGCGCGTATCTCGCCAACCTCGCGTCGGGAACCAAGGCGACCGAGCCGAAATACTTCACCGACCAAGGGACGCAGGTTCTCAATGGCGGCGATATCGTCGAGATCAAGAGTGATCTCTCGGACAAGATCAAGCAGGGGATGAAATTTCGGTTCTTGGGGCTGAATGGCACTGAGACTAGCTTGGCCGCTGAAAACTACGAGAACAAGAACCGTTGGCTCGAAGTCACTGCGGCCGACGCGGGTTTGGCCACCTTCCGCATCCTGACCACGTTCCTCGACAACAACTTCGGCCTGGATTCCAACCTGGTGGATGTCTGGTCGCAATCGGCGGCCAATGGGGCCGAGACCGCCGCGATCGCCGGGTCGGTCGCGGTCATGGTCCTGAAGCAAAACGCCTACGCGAAAATTCAGAACGGAGCACAGGTCAATCAGAAACTCGACGTGGATCATCCTCGCACCGGACTCCAGAACGTCACGGTTTCCGCACTCAGCGAGAACGACACGATCGACCTGGGAGGGAACTTTCAAACTCCGGGCGTGAACAACACGCTGGTCATGACTGGCTCCAACTTCAAGACTTGGAAGCGAACGGGGCTGCTCAAAAAGGGTGGCTTCCAAGGCTTCACGTTTGACGGTGCCGGTGGCGATTCGAAGGGAGCCGTTGGTGTGACCGTGAGCACCTTCTTCTACCGCAACAACGTCGCGGCCACGATCGAAGATGGCGTGAGCCTGTTTGCCAACAAGCTCGATGTCACCGCCGACAACAAAGTGCTCGGCATTGCGGTCGGGGCGTCCGGCGGCAAGTCGGAAGACTTCACTCTGACCGGCGTGGCGGTGGTCAACAAGGTCGATAACACAACCTACGCGACGATCGGCGAACAGGCCGTCGTCAATGTGACTGGCAACACGACGTTGTCTGCGACCGACACGACGACGCTCGTGACCGTGGCCGGTTCGCTCGCTCGATCGGAGAAGGTGGGGATCGGCGCATCCGTCGCGCTCAACTTGGTTGATCGCCGCACGGAAGCCTACATCGGGAACGTGTTTGAAAACGCGACTCTCACGAACGGCGGTTCCTTCACCTCAACCGGCGGCCTCAGCATCAGTGCGACGAGCGATGGCTTCATCGGTGCGTTCTCCGTGGCCGGAGCGTTTGCGTCGAATAGCGACGAACCCGACAACTTCGACACGACGAGCGTCGCCATTGGAGCCGCCGTCGCCGTCAATGACGTCGATGATGTGGTGAGAGCTTACGTCAACAATGCCACCGTGAGTGCCAGCGGCAACATCACGATGTCCGCCACCGCCAGTTCCGTGTTTGAAGCGTTCACGATCGGTGCGGCCATCGCCAACGGTGATTCCAACAGCGTTGGCATCGCCGGTTCGGCGTCGGTCAACAAAGTGGACGCCGACATTCAAACCTTCATCAAGGATAGCCACGCCGCCTCGATCGGAGCGCGCAGCGTGACTTCCACCGCTGGTGGAATTGCACTGACCGCGACGGATGCGACGGATGCGTTCGTCCAAGCCGGAGCCGTGGCGGTGGCTTGGCAGGGCGAAGGGTCAAATGGCAAGGGTGGCCGCTCGGTGGCCATCGGAGCGTCGATCGCGCTGAATCTGCTTGGCGAGAGCGACACACCCAACCAGACGCTCGCGTACATCTCGAACTCGACTGTGAGTGCGGCGAACAACGTCAGCGCGACCTCCTCGGTGACCGGAAAGAGTCACGCACTGGCCGTCGGCGGCGCGGTTTCGGGAGCTGGCGGAACCACGCTCTCTGGCGAGTCGAACCTCGCGGGTGCGGCTGCCGGAGCCTTCGCGACCAACGTCGTCTATCGGTCGATCAAGGCGTATGTGAATCAAGGGAGCGACGTCACCAGCACTCTGGGTGGTTTAACTCTGTCCGCCAAGGATCTCACCACATTGCTCCGAGCGGACGCCTTCGGTGTCGCGGTGGCTTATGCCGCGACGGTCGGTTCCCCTTCGGCATCGGGAGCACTTGCGATCGGTGTCGGAGTCGCACGCAACAAGGTCAAGAATTCCATCCTGGCGTTCATTGATGGTTCGACCGTCGATGTTCAGGACGACATCAGTTTGGTCACCGACAATCAGGCGGACGTCTCCACGCTGGGGATCGGCATTTCGGTCGGTGTGGCGACCGGCACGGGAACAACCGGAGCGATCGCCGGAGCAGGTTCGGCGGCGGTCAATGAGATCGACAACCGGATTGAGTCGTACATCGTCAACGCGGGAGGAACGAGACACGTCAAGAGCACGGATGGCGGAGTCATGTTGTCGGCGACGGACAACGGTGATGTCGTTGGTGTGGCGGGCGCACTCGCGGTGGCGGTCGGAGTGGGAAGTGGAACGGGATCGACCTTCGCAGTCGCGGCGGGCGTGTCCGTGGTCTTGAACGACATCGGTCCTGATTCGGGTTCGTCGATCCGCAGTTACATCGACAACTCGAAGGTCGAATCGGCGGGGCCGATCTCGCTCTCGGCGATTTCCAACGTGCATGTCATCGGTGTCGGCGTGGCCGGTTCAGTGTCGGTGGCGGCCGGAGCTGGACCAGGACTCGCCGGTGCCTTCGCAGGAGCGGGGGTTGGTGTGCGGAACTCGATGCAGACCGAGATCGAATCTAGCATTCGCAACTTCAGCACGGTGACCGCCAACAACGGCACGACGATGCTCGACGACAGCATTTCGCTCACGGCCCAAGACAATTCGGAATTCGACGCCGACGCGGTCGGAGCGACGGTTGCCGTCGGGGCTTCAACGGCGGGCAACGCCGGAGCGATCGCGGTTGGTTTCGCCGTGGCCCTCAACAAGGCGAACAACAACGTCTTGGCGCAGATCATCCAGTCAACCGTCACGGCCGATTCGGGGAGCGTCACACTGACCGCCTCCGAAGATGCGGACATCGCGGCGGTCGCGGTGGCGGCGACGATTTCGGTTGGTGCCTCGACCGCGCAGAGCGGGCTGGCCATCAGCGGCGGTGGCGCGATCGCTCTGAATAGCTCGCTCAGCGATGCGAACGCGGCGGTCATCAACAGCACCATCACGGCGGGCAACGCGGTCAACGTGAACGCGGACAGCAACGCGGAGATCAACGCGACCGTCACGAACTTCTCCGTCGCCGTCGGTGCGGCTTCGCTCAACGGCGGTAGCGCGGCACTCGGTGCGGGAGTCGCTCAGAACTACATCGGTTACGACGAAAACGGCACTCGCGAGAACGACGTGCAAAGCGGCCTTCCCAAGAACGCTCAGATTCGAGCCTACTACGAAAATTCGAGCGTCACTGCGGGTGGCCAAGTCGGTGCGTCGGCGATCACCGATTTGGACATCACGTCGGAAGTCGTTTCGATTTCTGTCGCGGTCGGCGTCGGCGGGACGAATGGCTTTGGCCTGGCTGGTTCGGGAGTCTCGACCGAGAACAAGATCGCGACCGACGTAAAAGCCACAATCACTGGCAGCGGAACCAACGGCATCCACGCCGGAAACATCGCGCTGGTGGCAAACGACACCTCCGACATTTACGCAGGAGCGGGTGCCGCTTCGGTCGCCGTCGCGGTCGCGGGAACGACCGCCTTCGGGTTGTCGATCGGAGTGGCGTTGGCTCGTAATCAAATCGCCAACAACATCGAAGCATCGATCACTAACGCGGGGAATCTGAGCACCACCGTCGGCGGGATCAGTCTGAGCGCCAGCGAAAGCGCCACGATCACCGCCGTGTCCGTCGCGGCTTCGATCGCCGTCTCGGTTGGGACGACGGGCATCGCGATCAGCGGCGCGGGAGCCGAATCGACGAACGTCATCCTGTCGAAGGCGAACGCCTACATCAAAAACAGCTCCGTGACGAGCAAGGGGGACGTGTCACTGACCGCCACCTTCGGCGGCACGATCGACGCGCATGTGGCGGCGGTCACGGGAGCGGTCGGCGTCGGTGGTAACGCCGGTGTCGGAGCTTCGATCGGAGCGGCGGTCGCTCGCAATCTGATCGGCTGGAATCTCGGTGCGATCAACACACTGGTCGGCTCGAAGAACGCGGTCGAGGCGCAGGCGTACCTCGAAGGCTCCAGCGTGAATGCTGGCGGAAATCTTTCGCTCACGGCGACCTCCACGCCGAACATCACCGCTGGCGTCGGTGCCGGTTCGGTCGCGATTGCCGTAGGGCAGGTCGGCGTCGGCCTGAGCGGTTCGGGCGTGCTGACGGAAAACAAAATCGCCACACAGATTCGCACCACGATCAACGGTGACGGCGCGAGC
>JANNDA010000970.1:0-1924 GCA_031387195.1 Planctomyces sp.
TCGGTTACGATGCCGTCGAGAAGGGACTCGAAGATTCGGCAACCGAGCAAGCGGCGCGGCTGTATCGCAAGATCGAGTACCTCTCAGTGATTGGCACGATCGCCCCAATGCTGGGGCTGCTCGGAACGGTTTGGGGCATGATCCTCGCCTTCATGGAGTTCGAGCAGAAAGCCAACCCCCAAGTTTCGGAGTTGGCTCCGGGCATCTACAAGGCGCTGGTGACGACTCTGCAAGGTTTGTGTGTCGCGATTCCGGCACTCGCGGCATTCGCCCATTTTCGCAATCGCATCGATCAGCTTGTCGCCGACGGAGCTCTGACGGCGGAGGCGGTCTTCTCGGACTACAAGCGTGCGGCGATTGTTGAACAGCGTGCCGAACGAACGAAACCTGCCGCAATCGTGCGCAGCAAGCCAACACCCGAATTGCCAATTCTCAATCCGAACGGCGGTGCGGTTCCGATCAAGACGGCTCCGCGAGCAGAGCGTGAGCGACCGTCTCCCGAACGAGGGACCACGCCATGAGAATTCCGACTCGTGGACGCCAGATGGGATTGAACTTCGACATCACCCCGCTGATCGACGTCGTCTTTCAGTTGATCATTTTCTTTCTGGCAGCGACCTACATCATCCGCAGCGATGCGAGTGAAAAGGTGCAACTCCCCAAAGCGACTCAAGCGAAAGATCTCCCGCCCGCTTCGCCACGACGCTGGGTGGCCACGATCACCGCCGATCGCGTTTGGTTCCTGGGAAATCAGCAAACGGCTCGCGCGACAATCGAACAACAGCTCATCGAGGCCGCTCGAACGGTGGAGGATGCAACCCAGGTCGAAGTTCGTTTTCGAGCCGACGCCAGCGTCCCTTTCAGCGAAGTGGAACCGCTGATGATCACGTGCGCGAAGCTCGGCATTCGTAAAATCGGTTTCGCAGTGCTCCACGAATCAACGCCGTAACCAACTATGCGCATCCCCATTCGCCGCCGCGAAACGAATGTCGAAAACACGTCGATGACGCCGATGATCGACGTCATCTTCCTGTTGTTGATTTTCTTCGTCTGCGCGTCGGCCGGTCAGGTTCAAGAGGCGCATCTGCCGACCGAATTGGTTCCCGGCTCGATTGAGTCGGTCAATCCGCTCGCGGCCGAACGACCATTCGGCGAAGTCTGGCTGAAGCTGCATCAACGAGACGGCGATGAACCGAACAGTAAGCAGACGGTCGTCGAACTCAACGACCGCGAGTACTCCGACGACACCACGTTGCGGCAGACGCTCATCGTGCTCGCCGAAACGACTCCGGAGATTCCCGTCATTCTGGACATCGACGGTCCAGTCCCACTGGGTGATGTCGTTCGAGTTTACGACGCCTGCCAAGCCGCCAATTTTCAGCAGATCTCCTTCGCCACGAAGTTGTCGGCGAAGTGATGTTCGGAGACTCTGCTTTCGTCTGAGGATCGTCCCACCGCGCGGAGGATCGGCACTCTTGCCCGTCTTCTTCGTCCGTCGGCAGAAAACTTGGAAACGGATTTCGATGACCCCGTCAAATCGGTGGCAGTCCAAGAAACCCTGACAAGAATCGTCGTGATGCAAAAGTTGGACCTCGAAAAAATTTGAAATTTGTCCTGGCGCGATGCTTGCGTTGGGGGAATCGCGTGGCAAATCTATCGCCCCACTCGTTCAGTCTGGTGAGTAGACCCATCTCGCTGAGTGACGTAATCAAGTGCGTCCTGTTCACTGCCCTGATTCATTCCGCCGGTTCTTGGCCTAGCCCGCATGGTTCATGAGCCGACACTAGTGGTCGACCAACTTGAGATTGCGTGTTTATGTCGATTTCGGAACGATTTCGGTGACTGGATAGAGGCGTTTGAGCTTGATTCGAGCATCGGCGGTGGTGAACTGCCAATCGACTTTGGCTTTGGATTGGTTGCGTTG
>JANNDA010000996.1:0-3196 GCA_031387195.1 Planctomyces sp.
TTCGCCGTGTCGATCGCGCTGCCGCCGCCAACCGCCACGATCGCATCAAAGTGACCGTCTGTCGCAAACCTTGCTGCTGCCAGAAAGCTCTTGTCAGTCGGTTCTACTTCCACTTCGTCAAACACCGCGAAGTCGAGCCGACTCTCTTCCAACGACTGTTGCACGATGGCACCGGTCGGTAATGATCGCAGCGCCGGATCAATCACGACCAATACGCGCCGAGCACCTAGATCGACCAGATCCATCCCGACCTCATGTGTGATCCCACACCCGAAGCGGCAATTGGACGACATGATTTGAAACGCGGTATCGTGTACTGGTTGATTCATAACGGCTCCGAAAAACGCTGACCAACGAACAAGTTCGTGACACCGGTCGCATCGTAGTTCGTCAGCGCCAAGGTCGAAATCTCACCACCTGACTTCGATTGGAAACACGATGAATGCACTCCAGCTACTGTTGGTCATCGGGATCGTGTTTGGGCTCATATCGAGCGGCAGGCTTGAGGCCGCTCCGCCGAAGCTGCCGTTGATCGCACCCGCCGAAGCTGGCTTCGATGCCGCGAAACTCGCCGAGATCGACGGCGTGGTCCAGCAGGCGTTCATCGAAAAGAAATTGTCCGGTTGTGTTGTTGCGATCGGGCGTCACGATCGGCTCGTCCTGTTGAAATCCTTTGGACAACGACAGGTGGAACCAACAGCCGAAGCAATGACGACAGACACCGTGTTCGACCTCGCTTCGCTGACAAAGCCGATCGCGACGGCAACCAGCATCATGCTGCTGATTGAACGTGGCAAGCTGCGATTGGACGACCCGATCGCGAAACACTGGCCAGAATTCGCCGAGAACGGCAAAGAAAAGATCACCGTCGAGCACTTGCTGATTCACACTGGCGGGCTGATCGCTGACAACCGGATCGCTGACTATTTACAGGGACCGAAACAAGCCTGGTCAAACATCGCCGGGTTGAAGCCGCTGGCCAAACCGAACCTGAAATTCACGTACTCCGATGTCGGATTCCTGGTCTTGGGCCGCCTCATCGAAAACATCTCCGAGCAATCGGTCGCGGAATTTGCGAAGGCCAATGTGTTTGATCCGCTGGGGATGTCCGAAACGGATTACAAACCGAAGTCAGATCTGCGACTGCGGATTGCTCCGACCGAGAAGCGAGCGGGTGAATTCATTCGCGGTGAGGTTCATGATCCGCGAGCCCAATTACTGGGTGGCATCGCAGGCCACGCCGGCTTGTTTTCCACAGCGGAAGATCTCGCCAAGTACGCCGCGGCGATGACCGATCGAGGCCAACTCGATGATGTGCGCATCCTGAGTGAAACGACTTGGTCCGAGATGACTCGACCACGCGACGTCGCTTCTGGCAAGCGAGCCCTCGGCTGGGATGTGAAGACCGGCTATTCCAGCAATCGTGGCGCAACGATGTCCGATCGCGCGTTCGGTCACGGCGGCTTCACCGGCACAGCCTTGTGGATTGATCCCGACACCGGCCTGTTCGTGATCTTCCTCAGCAGCCGCCTGCACCCAGACGGAAAGGGAGCCGTGAACCCGCTGGCTGGCCGCATCGGCACGATCGCAGCAGACGCGATACTTCGTTGACTATTCGCTTCGACCTGCTTCGATCACCGACTGCCACAACGGCGAAAGGGACTGTCCCGAACCGCAGAAATACATCGCTCGCGGGACAGACATTTCCAGAAGTTTGCGGAACCGAACTTCGGGATCGTGAGCTTGAGCCTGTCCGAGCAGCAAGCTCATCAGCGTCATCGGAAACGTGTATTTTACGACGCGAACTTTGCTCAGACCCAACTGCGCCGTCAGTGCTTCGATCGCATCCTCCTCATCGCCAATCTCGTCGATCAGCCCGTTCTCTTTGGCTTCTGCCGCCGTGAAAAGCTGCCCCGTCGCGAGTTCTTTGACTTGCGCCGCGTCCAGTTTTTCACGATTGTCGGCCACGACATTCACGAAACGTTGCAGTGACTCGTCGAGGATGCGACCCCACAACGCTCGATCTCTGTCGGTGAGGGGGCGAAGCGGATCAAGCGAATCTTTGAACTCGCCGGTCTTCAGCGAATCGGCCTTCACGCCAACTTTGCCCGCAAGCTCGCTCGCGTCGTAGCGCGGAATGATGACGCCGATCGAACCGGTCCATGTCGTCGGTTCGGCGTAGATTTTCCCTTTCACGCCGGCTCCCATCGCAATGTAAACCCCGCCTGATGCGGCCATGCGTTTCATCGAGACATAGATCGGCTTCGTGTCGCTCAGTTTTTTGAGCTTCTGATAGATCTGATGGCTATCTGCGACCAGGCCACCGGGGCTATCGATGACGAGCAACACCCCTTTGACCTGCTTGTCCTCATGCACTTTTTTGATCGCGTTGAGCAAATGCTCCGTGAATGGCGGCATGATCGTCCCACTGGCTTCGATCACCGCCAGCTTGTCTTCAGCGGCCCTGTCACCCGAGTGAAATCGCTCCGTGGGGGTCGAGCCATCGTCGAAGTACTGTTGGTATTCAGAACTCAATCGCAGGCAATACAGCAGGGAAAAAACCAGCGAGATCATCAAGCCACGCACGAACCAACGTCGGCCCCAGACAGGCTGAGGCAGCATCTGTTGAATGATGATTGGCGGCGCGGACGAAGTCTGTGTCACTGCGGGAGACGGGCCGTCTGCCATTGAGAAGTTCCTTAAGAGTTAAACGCAAAAGCGTCGCGTTTCGGCATTGTTGAGATCGCACTTGAATGCGGTTTACGAAACTGGAGCGAGATTTTTCCGGAAGCTGGGCAAACCTTTTCGGCTGTCCCGGCTGTGCCAGCCACACTCCAGGAAACGTTCGCAGACAAGGCACAGCCGTCATAAGCCGACGACCATTGGGACGATAGAAACACCGCGACCCACCGGTCGGAATGGGACGGATTATTGGACGGCAGACGGACCCCTGCAATCCACCGCCTCAACGACCATGCACTAGGACTGACCCCGGGATGGGCCCCGTCAGGGATGGGAGGAGCCTCGGCAATGAATACGAAACATGGTTTGGTAGCGGCGACTTGGGTACTCGGCAGCAGCCTGCTACTCAACTCAGGAAGTATCGCTGAAGCACAACAAGTCTCGGCTCCTGACGAGTACTTCGCTCCGCAACGGACACCGGCAAAACCGGCCCCTGGACTGTTGCCTTCGTTCC
>JANNDA010001020.1:0-6882 GCA_031387195.1 Planctomyces sp.
CGTTGTTGCTGGTCATCGCAACCACCGGTAAAGTGAGACGCATGACTCAACGACGTTCGATTCAATTGGTCCAATTACCGATTCCGCAGCCGGGGCTTGAGCCTGCCAAGGGGAATGTGCCGCTGGCTGCTGGCTATCTGAAAATGTATGCGCGGCATTGCGGGCTCGAAGAGTTTTATGACATCGAGATCTTTCCGCCGCGATTCGCGAACACGCTGAGCGATTGCGGATTGGTCGAGGAGATTCTCGCACGCGATCCGTGGATGGTCGGATTCACCTGCTATTTGTGGAACATCGACCGCACGTTGTGGATCGCCTCGCGGTTGAAGGAACGACGGCCGGAGATCCGCATCATCGTTGGCGGGCCGGAGATCACGGCGGACAACGCCTGGGTTCTGCAATCTCCGGCCATCGACTTCGCGGCGATCGGTGAAGGGGAACAAACCTTTTCAGAACTGCTGGGCGTGCTGCGCGAACATCGCCTCCCGCCGGGTCCGATTGCCGGGCTCTATGTGTCGCCGTATGCCGGAGCCGATCGCGACCAGAGCGATCGAAAGCTGGATGACGGGACGCTGAAGGTGCTCGCTCCGTTCATCCACAATGCGGACATCGGCGCGCCGATCGGCGCACTGCCGACGTTTCGGCAGCCGCTGCCATCGCTGGATGTGATCAGCTCGCCGTACCTCGCCGGGATTATTGATGCGGCGGACGAAGAGTTGCTTTTGCTGGAGACGATTCGCGGCTGCATCTTCAAATGCAAATTTTGCTACTACCCGAAGAGCTACGACGATCTGTATTTCGTGTCGAAAGAAAAGATCATCGCGAATCTCCAGTACGCGCGAGAACACAGTGTGAAGGAAGTCGTGCTGCTCGATCCAACGCTCAATCAAGCGCGCAACTTCGCGGAGTTCGTAACGCTGCTCTCCGAACAGAATCCCGATCATCAATGGCAGTACTTCGGCGAGCTGCGTGCGGAAGGACTCAATAACGACATCGCCAAACTGCTCCGCGACGCGAACTTCACCGAAGTGGAAATCGGCTTGCAGTCGATTGACCCGCTGACGATGGAGTTGATGGACCGCAAGAACAACATGAAGGCGTTCGAGCGGGGCGTGAAAGCGATGATGGATGTCGGCATCAAAGTGAAAGTCGATCTGATCATCGGCCTTCCCGGCGATACGCCCGAGTCTGTCCGCCGAGGCATGAAATACCTCAGCGACACCGGCCTGTACTCCAGCATGCAGGTCTTCAATCTGGCGATCTTGCCCGGCACCGCGTTCCGGCAAGAGGCCACGATGCATCAGCTCGACTATCAATCGCGTCCGCCGTACTACGTGACCAAAACACCGACCATCGATCTGGCGACGATGTATCACTTGATGGAAGAGGCCGAGGACATTTTCGATACGGAGTTCGATGCAATACCGTCGCCGGTGGAGGATGAGAAGGGAGCAGGGGGCGGGAGACAGGAGACAGGAGACAGTGAGCAGAAGGACGCGACGGGGGCTGTGCGGAGTTCAAATTTCAAATTTCAAATCTCAGATCTGAAATTTCCAACTTCCAATTTCCAATCTCAGATCACCTTCGACTTCGACGTCGTCTCGCGCCCGGCATTGCCACCTCCCGCTGAGCGTTGCGGGGCGTTCGAGTTGATCCTGCGTGCGGCTGATTTTCGCCAGCATCGTGTGGCGGTGTGCGGCTTGATTCGGCAATTGCTCGACGACAATCCGCATTCAACGCTGCGGATCGTACTGGAACCGACAGGCAATCCGAAACACCTCTCTCCGTCTGTGGTGGAGGCGATTCGTGCGGCTTGCCTTCAGGAGCCGTCGTACCTTGACCGCTTTTATTCGATGCAACTCGGACGTCCGAAGGGAGCGAAGCACATCGTGGTGCGTCTGCCTTGGACCGAACGTGACCGAGCAGGGCTGGATTGGGTTGATGACCTCGGCCAATTTGCATCGCTGGTTTGGACCGGGGACGGAGTTCCCGATGACGACACGCTGGATGACCAGTTGGAAGCTCACGAATTCGTGATGGCGTAAGGACTGAACGCCCCTGAAGAAACTGAAGCGGCCATACAAGCCCGACGCGCCAGCGAGGGCATTCGAGCGGCCAATGTCTGCACGCACTCGCTGGCGCGTCGGGCTTGTATCGGACGCTACGGCTGTCTCAACTCTTCCACTTCAACATCGGAAATCCATGCTGGTCCCGCTTCGGCCAGCAGCCGGAATTCCGGAAGCTCCAGCTGGCCCGCGAGAGCCAACGCGCCCAAAAGCTGAGCGTCCACAAACGCGAACCAGTGAGTCGCATCGCGCACCAACCTCAACACGCGCGGCTGCTCTTGAACATCGGCCAGCGGCACCGGTTCGCTGATCGGTTGCAAGGAACCTCGATCTGCGGAGCGGCGGACGAGTACGGCGGTTTCCAGTTCCAAACGGATCGCCAAGCGGACGCCATTGTCATCCGCTCCAGGCAAGATGCCGAAGTGCAATTCGACAGCGTGCGCTTGATGCAGGCGAACGGCCAGCGTCAACGCGAAGTGCTTCAAAGGACGCGAAGAACCTTCGTCACTGCGTAGCAACTTCCGAGAAACCACGCCGTTCGCCCCCGCCAGAATCGACGCACTGTCTTCATCCTGATCTAACTGCCAAATACCGCTGCGTGGTTGCCATGACTTCAAGGACTTGCCGTTGAACAGCGGCTCACTCCAACCGCTCGGAACCAGTTGTTGACGAGCCTGTTCGTGGCGACGCCCAGAACCGAAAAACGTCCGCGTCACCCAACCGCCGACTCCCAACGACAACGCGCCGACTGCCAGGGATGAAACCACACGTCGGCGACTCCATCGCGAGGCACTGGGCGTCGCCGCCAAAACTTTCGTGGAGACCAGCGGAGTGCTCGTGTGAGCGACAACATCAATCAGGTTCGTGTCAGCCGCCGGGATTTCCATCTTGGTCGTCACGGCGAATTCCGCTGGCTCGCTGGTCGGTGTCGTCAACACGACCGTCGGCATCATTGCGGGGAGTCCAGTCAGAGTCTCTGCGTTCAACTGCCGAACGACTTCATCAATCTGTGCGAGCAACTGCTTGTACGACGACGCCCGTTGCTCCGGTTGCCGTGACATCATGGTGGCAACCAGCGCGTTCGTTGGCGCTGAGACATCTCGACGCTTCTCAACTAAACGCGGAGCATCAGCCGTCAGCTTCTGACCGAGGATCTGCGTCAACGACAATTTCGAATACGGCGGCTGTCCCGCGAGCAGATGAAAGATCGTCGCTCCCAGCGAATAGATGTCCGCGCGGGCATCGACCGGCTTGCCGCTGAGTTGTTCGGGAGCGATGTAATGCGGACTGCCGACCGTGGTGTTTGCCGCCGTGAGCCGCTCTTTCTGCTCGGTCTCGTTCGCTGTCAAAAAAGCCAAGCCAAAGTCAGCGATCTTCACCAGCGGCATTCCGGCCGGAAGTGGGAAGCCCGCCGGAGGCTCGACCAACAGCAAGTTCGCCGGCTTGATATCGCGATGCACGATCCCCTGTTCCGCCGCGTGCGACAACCCAGACGCCGTCTGGCGAATGAGTCCCCAGGCGAACGATTCCGCAACCGGACTGACCGCTCCTGGTTTCCACTGCTGCTCGATGAAAGTTTGGAGATCGTCACCCTCGACCAATTCCATGACGAAGAACAGCCGCCCGTCATGCTGGCCAAAATCAATCGCGGCGATGATGTTGGGGTGCTGTAACCGCGCGACCGCGCGGGCCTCTTGCTCAAACCGCGCGGCCATTTGCGGATCAGACATCTGCCCGACCAGAATCGTTTTGATGGCGACGGTGCGATCGAGCGTTTTTTGTGTCGCTCGATAGACAACCCCCATGCCGCCGTGACCGATCACGCTGAGTAATTCATAGCCCGGCACAACGTCGGTCGGTCGGCTTAGCGTTTGGACGATGTCCATTTCCACCGCGGAGAGCAGGTTCTTGCGTGTGACCAGCGACTCAACATTCTCGCCCGTTCGATCCGCTTCCTGCTGCAACTGCTCAGCCAGATCTGCCCGCAGGATCGAATGCGTGGTGGCGATACTCAGAAAGTCGCGGATCATGTTGCGTCCAACCGTAGCACAGGCGGCTCGCCTGTGAGGTCTCTCCAATGTCATCACAGGCGAGCCGCCTGTGCTACGGTTTTCGCCTCCACTTCTTCTACTCTTCGGCTGGCTTGTTCAAACCATCCAACTGATCGAGCAGCGCTTTCACCGACGGTCGATCGGCGAGCGACTCGCCGACATACGCGAAACGGACCTGTCCCTGCTTGTCGATGATGTAAGTTGCCGGCTTCGACAGATCTTTGCGAATGCCCAATTGATCAATCGCTTTCAGCTCCACATCCAGCACGATTGGAAACGGAATCTTCTCCAGCGGCGTGTCGAGCTGGTTTTTCGCGGTGACTGCTAAGGCTCGGTGCTGACGGCTGTCGTCCGTCGTTGCGACCGGGAAGACCACAACCACCTCGGCATCGCGATCAACGAACTTTTTGTAGTTCGTCAACAGTCGCGAGGTTTGCGTGGCACAGTACAAGCAAATCGATCCAGCAAAGCCACGCGTCACCACAAGCACAACATGCTTTTTGTCACGAAAGTCCACCAGCGAATAGGCCTCGCCGTTGATGTCGGTAAAGGTCAGATCGGCGATGCTGGCATCGGTCGCCGCATTCGTGGTCACGACATCCTTGAACTGAATCTGCCGAGGATCAATTCCACCATAGGCATCGAACGCGACAACGGGCACGGGGGCGAGACTTTCACTATTTCCGCAACCATTGGCGACTAAAACCAGCAACCCCAGGAATGGCCGCAACAATAAGAGCTGAATTCGATTCACGAGTCATTCCTTGGTAGGTTGGGGCTCCGTCACGATAGTTCTCCGCGATCCGGTCGGGACGGAGTCCCAACCGACTTGGCGGCATGGTATCAGACAATCGGATCGTTCCGAAGACTGGCAGCAGTGACCTGAGATTGCTTTGATGCTCGCCCACCACGGACCACGAACTACTGACCAAGGACCACCCCATGCTTCCCGGCATCAAACAATTCGATCTCACGGGTAAGACCGCCATCGTCACTGGGGGCTCGAAAGGGCTTGGCCAAGCGATGGCCGAAGGACTGGCATCCGCCGGCGCGAATTTGCTCATCACCAGTCGCAACGTGGAAGAGGCGGAGGCTGCCGCCGCACAGATCGCTCGTGACTACGGCTGCAAAGCGATCGGCATTTCAGCGAACGTCGCCGCCCCCGACGCCGTCACCGCGATGGTCGAACGAGCCCTTCGTGAATTCAACCAGATCGACATTCTGGTCAACAACGCCGGCATCAACATTCGCGGGCCAATCGAAGACCTGACCTACGAACAATTCAAACAGGTCAACGACATCAACGTTGACGGCGTTTGGCTTTGTATGCGCGCCGTCGTGCCGCACATGAAGTCGCGGAAGTACGGCAAGATCGTGAACATCGCCAGCACCATCGGACTGGTCGGCTTGGCGCTTCGTTCGCCGTATGCCGCCAGTAAGGGGGCGGTCGTGCAATTGACGAAGACGCTCGGCTTGGAGCTTGCCGCGTGGAACATCACCGTTAACGCCATCTGCCCCGGCCCGTTCCTTACGCCGATGAACGTCCCGATCGCCGACACCGAAGACGCCAAGAAGAACGTTGTGGGAGCGGTCGCCTTCAACCGCTGGGGCCGCATGGAGGAAATCCAAGGTGCGGCCATTTTCCTCGCCAGCGACGCATCGAGCTACATGACCGGCAGCTTGGTCACCGTCGATGGCGGCTGGACGGCAAAGTGATGGATCATTCAGGCGAGCGGGGCGGCGTCAGCCCGCTCGCCATGAGTTTCTCGTGGGTATCGAACTCTTTATGGAAATTGGAATCCGCATGGCGGCAAGTCTGACAATTCTCGCCAGCGGCAGTTCTGGGAACACCGCGCTCGTTGATTGCGATGGTGAACTCTGGATGATCGATTTGGGTCTGGAACCGAAAGAGCTTGATGCTCGATTGGCGGACGCAGGCGCGAGCTGGTCGCAGATCAAAGGGGTCTTGATCACACATCGGCATTCGGATCACTGGCGTCCCAAGTCGCTGGCTCGCTGCTTGTCTTCGCGAATCCCCGTGCATTGTCATCGCGACAACTGTCCGGCGTTTCGATTGTCTTGCCCGGACTTTCGAGACCTCGAACAGGCGCGGCTGTTCCGGCCGTTTGTCGGTGAGAAGTCGATCCCACTGTCCGTGAACTGGCAATGCCGTCCGTTTCGAGTGCGTCACGACGGCGGAGCGACGTTCGGATTCCGCTTTGAGGAAACTGCCGGCGGCAACTCCACTCATTCGCTGTCAGTTTGCGCCGCCACGCCGCGAGCGTTCGCTTATGTCGCCGACCTGGGCTGCTGGGATCGAGGAGTCGTCGATCGGCTGCTCGACGTCGATTTGCTGGCACTGGAGTTCAATCACGATCCGGAATTACTGCGGAACAGCACACGCCCGCCGTGGCTGATTCACCGCATCCTCGGTGATGAAGGACACCTCTCGAACGCTCAAGCCGCTGCATTGATCAGTGAGACGCTGAAACAAGGCAACTCGTCTCGGCTACAACAGCTCGTGCTGTTGCACATCAGCCACGAATGCAACTCGTCCGATCTGGCCGCCGCGAGTGCTCGCGACGCGCTGGAGAAATCCGGTTGCGAAGCGAGCGTCTTTGCTGCCGAACAGCATCAACGCAGTCCAACGTTTGTCGTCGGCAAAGCGGCGATCGCAGAGAAAACTGGGCGACTCGTGCAGGCGTCGTTGTTTTAAGTAACCCGAAGCGTCAGCGAGGGCGGGCGCTCCACAAAGCGATGAATTG
>JANNDA010001066.1:0-1725 GCA_031387195.1 Planctomyces sp.
CGGAAATCCCACCAAGTGCGAATGTGCGAATGCCTGCTCTGCCGCCAAAATCAATATCGCGCCCGTCAACATTCGCATTCTGCACGCCCTCTCGAAATACTGGAACATGCGACACACTCAAAACTCCGCGATCAAAATACAACCGGCAGCGACTGCTCCTGGATCGTGGTCGAGTCAACTTACGCCGACTCCGAGTCGGGATCAAGCTGATGGCAAACGTCATCTCGGGGAAACCGTCTCACACGGACAACTCACTCATGCGAATGTTCTTGGCTGGTGAATGGCAGGATCGAGTCGAGCGGATCAACGTCACAAACCCGTTTAACGGTGACGTGCTCAACACGGTCCCGCGCGGTGTGGCGGATGACGTTGATGTCGCGTTGAGAACGCTCGAAAACGGCGCACGTGTGATGCGAAACATGCCGGCGGCTGAGCGGTGTCGAATTCTCCGGTTGGCTGCGGAGAAACTCCGAGAACGCACGGACGAGTTTGCGCTCACGATCACACTCGAAGCGGGGAAAGTCCTCGCGGAAAGTCGGCTGGAAGTGAGTCGCGCGGCGGAAACGCTGGACGTTTCGGCCGAGGAGGCCAAGCGAATCACCGGCGAAGTTCTGCCGATGGACGCCGCGCCCGGTGGCGCGGGCAAGTTCGGGTTCACGTTGCGAGTTCCCTGCGGCATCGTGGCGGCGATCACGCCGTTTAACTTTCCGCTGAACTTGGTCGCTCACAAAGTCGGGCCGGCGCTCGCCGCCGGAAACTCGGTGCTGATCAAGCCCGCCGGAGACACGCCGCTCACCGCGTTGAAACTGGTCGAAGTGTTGCTCGAAGCGGGACTGCCGCCGCAGGCGATTGCTTGCATCACCGGGCCGGGAAGCGAACTCGGTCAAGCGATTTGCACCGACCGTCGAGTTCGCAAGATCAGCTTCACCGGCAGCTTTGAGGTCGGCCAAGCGATCTGTCGCATGGCGGGGGTGAAGCGAGTGACGATGGAACTGGGCAGCAACAGCCCGGTGATCATCATGGATGACGCGGACCTCGATCGAGCGGCTCAGTTGGTCGCCGCGTCGGGCTACGCGAATGCGGGACAAGTCTGTATCTCGGCTCAACGCATCCTGACGAGTCGCTCGCGCACGGGAGACTTTCTCGACGCGCTCAAGCCGCGAGTTGAAGCACTCACAACCGGCGATCCGCTCGATGAAGCGACGAAGATGGGACCGATGATTCGCGAGGCTGACGCGGCTCGTGTCGAGTCGTTTGTCCGCGAAGCAACTTCCTCTGGAGCGACGCTAGCCACGGGCGGGACTCGCGTCGGCACGCTGCACGCGCCGACAATTCTGGCGGATGTCTCACCGACGTTGCGGATCAGTTGCGATGAACTGTTCGGCCCCGCCGTCGCGGTGACACCGTTCACAAGTTTCGAGGAAGCAATCGCTCTGGCCAACGGCACGAACTACGGCCTCGCTGCTGCGATTTTCACGCGTGACATCGATCGCGCCTTGCGATTCGCTCGCGAGGTCGATGCCGGCAACCTACACATCAACTGGGGCACGCAATGGCGGGCCGACTTCATGCCCTACGGCGGCTTGAAAGAGAGCGGCCTGGGCAAAGAAGGACCGCGTTATGCCATTCGGGAAATGACCGAAGAAAAAATGGTCGTGATTCACGGAAGCTGAATGCGAGCCGCTCAGCAGACTACCACAAACAATGGCGAGCGGAGCGGCGTCA
>JANNDA010001083.1:0-3176 GCA_031387195.1 Planctomyces sp.
TCACCACCAAGACCAATTGATCCCGCCGCTCTCGGACATCACCACCGCTGACTCGCATTCCTCACGCCTCTCACGCGTGCGTCCTACCGCTGCGCGCCGACCTTGCCTTACGCGAGTGCGGCAGTGCCATTCGCGTCAGGCACCTGACCGTTCGCTGAAATCACAACGTGCGCTCGTGTGCCCGACCGGAACTCGTCTTTCCGCGTCGGCTCGCGTTGGCCTACCATCCGCCGCTTGTTTTGGAGTCGCCGCCGCGCCCGTTGATGTGTGTTTGCGGCTGGCACTCAGCGGATAATTTCGGGGAAGGAATCCCATGCGGACGATTGCGATCATGAATCAAAAAGGGGGCGTCGGAAAGACGACCACCAGCGTCAATTTGGCCGCAGGCTTGGCCGCTCGCGGTCGCAAAGTCTGTGTCATTGATCTCGATCCGCAAGGTCACGCTTCCATGCACTTGGGCGTTGAAGTGACCGGTCAAATGCCGACCATTTACCAAGTGTTGGCCGGCGAGAAGTCGTTGGCCGAAGTCCGACATCTCGTCTCGCCCAACTTATGGGTCGTTCCGGCGAGCGTGGACTTAGCGGCGATCGAAGTCGAGTTGGCGAACATGCCCGATCGGGAATTGATCTTGCGCGGTGCGATTCAGCAGCTCACTCAAACGGAACCGATCGACTACATCATCATGGATTGTCCACCGTCGCTCGGCGTGTTGACGATCAACGCGCTGACTGCGGTGAAAGAAGTCATGATCCCGTTGCAACCGCACTTCTTCGCTTTGCAGGGATTATCGCGGTTGCTGGAAACCACGGCTCGTGTGACTCGGCGATTGAACCGCGACTTGAAGGTGAGCGGCGTTGCGATCTGTTTGTTTGAAACGGGGACACGCTTAGCGGGAGACGTCATCGCGGACCTCACGAATTTTCTGCGACAAAGCGATCCGCAAACTCCGTGGGCCAACGCCAAAGTGTTTCAGACGAAGATACGCCGCAACATCAAGCTGGCCGAAGCACCGAGCTTTGGGCAATCGATTTTTGATTACGAACCGAAGTCTGCCGGTGCGCAGGATTACTCGTCGATGGTCGAAGAAATCCTCGCGATGGAAGTCGCCGCGACGGCGTCAGAAGCCGCGTGACATTGGAAGCCGCAGATCAGCACGGTACTGTCCCGCCCGCATTCGTTGTGTGTTCGAGTGGGCTCGCCGGGACAGTGTCATGCCGCGTCAGAATCGATTTCGACATCAGCCTTATGTCGCTTGGAAGTCGCCACCGATTCCGACGACCGTGACTGCCGTCCGGCCTGATCAGGTGGCGAATGTTGATGCCGGAGAAACGCTCCGACGGTTGCGAGTGCGACACGTTTTTCTGGCTCACGGGACGTTTGTCGGAGACGATCCGTTCGGGTTCGCTCAGAAACTGGATGAACTCTCCGAGTCCGTTCCGCTGCTGCTACAGCCGGCATTCAAAGCGATTGCGTTGGAGTCTTGGGGGCAAGTCCTGCGGAGCGTCAATCAGCGGCTCGGTGGCCAGTTGATGGGTGAAACCGGAAGTTTTCGCGACGACTATGTGGCCGAATTCCGTGAGTTGCTGGGATCGAATGGTCCGACCGTCGAGCGATTCGATTGGTCGAGCGGTAACGATCATGTCTCTCGCGCGGAAGCAGCGGTCAACCTCTTTAATCGACTGGTTGCGCTACCGATTGATCCGACGGTGGACCGAGTGTTGTTGTGGGGACACAGTCACGCGGGGAATGTGTTTGCGTTGTTGAGCAACTTGTTGGCCAATGATCGCGAAGCAGTCGAGCAGTTTTTCCGTGCGACGATTGGCGATGCTCAATCAGGCACGGATTGGAAGTCGGCACGAGAACGGCTCGCAGCCGCGCCGTCACCGCACCCGTTAGCACAGGCGCTCTGTGTGGTGACGATGGGGACTCCCGTGAGATACGGCTGGGATTGCGGCGGGTACTCGCGGTTGTTGCACATCGCGCATCATCGCCCTGTTCCAAACTGGTCTGAGTTCATCGCGAAACCGGCGCTACCGCAGTCAGTCGAAGAGGTCGTGGGTGCCAAGTTTGGTGACTGGGTGCAATCTTTTGGAATCGCGGGAAGCGATCTGGCACCGCTGGATCACGATCGCCGCGCACGGAATCGTGAACTTGGTCAGCTCCTGGAAACAGGTTTGGTGATGTCGAAAGTCTCGAATGACCCATCGTTGTTCGACCACATGCCCGAATTGATTCGCGATCTCATCCAAGATCGATTGCGAGGTTTTTCGGACTTGCTTGCGCGCCTGCAATGCGGCTCGCGAGTCCCGACAGACGGTGATGCGGCATGGCTCTTCGATTACGGCGTGGGTGAAACGGAGAAGTTGGGACACGGCATGTATACGAAACGGGCTTGGTTGCCGTTTCATGCGACGCGAATTGCCGACTGGTTGCGGCAGTCGTGGGAGACGTAATGGACGACACTGCCGCCAACTGCCCGCCCGCCTCAACTGTTCGTCCCGTCGTGCCGTACTTGTGGATGCTTTGTGGAGCGTTCGCATTCGCAGTGATGAGCACGCTCGCGCATTTGATTCGCGACCGATTTTCCTGGCAGGCGATTGCCTTTGGCCGGTCGAGCGTGCCGTTTGTGTTGACCGCATTGTCGGCGTGGCTCATGGGAGGCCGGCTGGTCTTGTTCGGTCCGAAAGCACTCTGGCTGCGAAGCCTGGCCGGAAGTACGAGTTTGATTTGCACGTTCTATGCACTGACTCGATTGCCGGTCGCCGACGCGCTGACTCTGACAAACCTCTTCCCGATTTGGGTGGCGTTGCTCTCCTGGCCGATGTTGCGTCAGCGTCCGGGACTGTTCGTGTGGGGTTGCGCGGTATGTGCCGTCTGTGGAGTCGTCTTGATTCAACAGCCGCACTTGGCGGACGGAAATCTCGCCACGATGGGCGCGTTGACCGCCTCATTCACCAGTTCGCTGGCGATGATCGGTCTGCATCGCGTGAAAGGACTCGACGCGCGCGCGATCGTGTGGCACTTCAGCGGTGTGTCACTGATTTTTGCCGGGGCCGCGATGTGGCTGCTCGATGGCCGGCTTCCCGACAAGCCGATGCCGGTAACGTCGGCGAGTTGGTTATTTCTCTTGGGAGTGGGTGCGTCGGCGTCGATCGGCCAGTTCTGTTTGACGAAAG
>JANNDA010001090.1:0-3750 GCA_031387195.1 Planctomyces sp.
CGGTGTCCTCGTCTGTCACTGACGCAGCGACATCCCAATCCTCAGCAGGCTCGTCTGCCGTCTCTGGAGAAACCGCAACAGAGTTCGTCCGAGGAAATGCGGTGAATTCATTCCAGCAGCGATCCGTGAGATCAACTCCGATCGACCACGAATCAGTCTGTGGTTCGTCGTCGTGAATGATGGCAATTCTGCGAGTGACCGTGGTCACGCTGGCTGTTGTTGACGATTCCTGATTTTCAACATCCGCAAGAGAGGGCAACTTTGGTTGCTCTGGCTCGATCTCGATGCGTGCCGTCGTATGTCGCAGTTCCGCCAACACTTGTCGGTCGGACTCAACCGCCTGACGTTCGGCCTGGACCTTTTGCCGTTGAGATTCGAGCGATTGTTGCTCGGCGGCAATCGCGTCCGAACGCAAATCCAATTCAGTCCGGATTGACTGGAGTGCTTCTTCAGCCGCTTGCAGCCGCGCCCATTCCTCGGCCATCTCTTCCTGCTGAGCGGCCACGGTCCCATGCGCGACCTCTAACTCGTAGGCGACCCTGCGCACCTCGGCTTCAATGAGCCCGCGCTCCTGCTCCCACTGAACTTTCTCTGCCTGCAAAACTTTGGAGTCCACGGTTTTTGAATTTGCTGCAACGGGTGAACTGGCCGCTTCCGCCCATTGATCACGCGTAGTCATCCATTGCTTCTTTTCGACGACCAGTTGCCGTCGGTCTGCTTGCAGCCATTCCCACGAATGTTGCAGAACTTTCTTTTCTCGCGCTTGATTGACACGCACCAATTCGAGTTCGACAGCCTGCTTCTGAAAAGCGATCTGTTTTGCACGCAGTTGCTCTGTTTCCTCGGCCAATTGACGCAGTGCAATCAGGTGCTGCTCCGAATGCCGCTCAAGATCGGCCTCGCGGTTCGCGCTCGTATCGTCGCTCGATTGCAGCCATTGATCAGTCAGAGTTTCGTTTTCCTCCAACAGCAACGACCGTTCACGAGACCATTCCTCGAATTGTGCCGTCCAGGCACTTTTCTGTTGAGCCAACTCTGCTTTCACGGCATCAACGTTCTGCCGAGCTTGCTCGACTTCATGACGCAACGCGGCAGCCGCGACTTCCTGGTCGCAGACTTGTTTCAGCAAAAACAGCAGTTCTTCGGATTCGAGTTTGGTGACAGCGGTCACTTTGGGAAATGTGGCCTCTGCCGCAGATGAACTCGGAAAAGCGTGCGGCTCGGTGTGAGGTGTCAGCTCGCCGCGCAGTTCCTGAATCTGATCTTTGAGGCGGAGCATTTCCCAATCATCAGCGGCGGTGATTTCTGGCGCTGGGTTCACGACCGTTGGCGAGAAATCGCCGCGTTGCAAGCTCGGTAAGTCGGGCTGAGCTTCCGGCAATTGTTCGTTGCTATCCGTGACGCCGACCAATTCCACTTCAAGCTCAATCGAGCCAATGACAACTGTGTCGCCGTGTTTCAGTTTGACCTCGCCCTGAACCGGCTGACCGTTGCACCAAGTCCTGGCGTCCCAGGTTTTCAAAACGGTCGATTGTCCGCCGCAAAGGATGAGCGCGTGACGCGGCTGCACCCCGACCCCAACAAATCGGTGGCTACACGTTGCCGCTGACCCGACCGTCCAACGACCGGGCTTCAACAGCAGTTTGGACAAATGTGACGATTGATTCGTCAATACCATGACGTCACTCGAAGGTTTCGTTCGCTGCCTCTAGTTGACCGTTTGATTTCGACACACCCATAATCGGCATCGTGGAAAACAGGACTCGTGGCGGTTTCGAGGATGAACGAAATGTCGGGCTGGCTCTCACGGGCGAAGGACGCTCTCAGCGGTCGTGCCGCCGAAACCGTTCCGGAACCGATCCAAATTCCTTGCCTTTGTGGCCGGACGATCGAAACCGTGCGTCGCGAGTCGTTCCAACGCGTGCTCTGCAAGGGGTGTGGTGAGCCATTTTTCATTCTGCCGCTGGATGTTTATCCGCGTCCCGTGATGAAGAAGGTTCGACCGGCAAAGTCCCCGAAATCGCCAGGGACCACAAAATCGCCCGTAACTCCGAAAGACGCCGCTGCAAATGTCAGTGCAACCACGACCAAAACGGCGGGTCGTGAACCGACAGTGGAGTTCAACCACTCGTTGCTGCAAGCCGCTCAAACCGTTAGGAGACAGTTCACACCGCTGCGACTCGTTGTGCTGAGCCTCTCGATGGTTCTGGGCCTGACTGGTTGGTGGCAGTGGAATCGCGCCGCACTCTCGCGGGCGGAAGGGGACTACTCAGCAGCCATCGCCGCCGGTGAAGCAGCGCTGGAGAAAAAGGATCTCATCAACGCGGCGAGCGAGTTTGAGCGTGCCGCAAACGCCGTCAATCTCTTGCAACGCACAGACATCGCCGCTGAACACGCGCGGCAACGGCACCGCGAACTCACCGCGATCAATTCGCTCATGCAATCCTCGCTGCAGGAGTTGCTCGACTCAGCACACCGCACGATGCAGAAGTCAGACCCCGCTGCGGCTGCGTCTGATTTTGCTCACCTGCATGCCGGGCGTTGGATCGTGTTGCAGTCGGAAATCAACTGCACTTCAGCAACGGACATCGCGGCGGCCACATGGGAGCAGCGCGTGCAAGTTGACGATGCCGTGTTGTTGCTGACGGCCAGTCTCCCGGCCTTCGCGAAAGTTCCGGCAGCACCCACCACTCCCGCTGCGGAAACGGCTGAGCAGCCAGACAACTCGAATGCCAAGTTGAATGACGAGACCGCCGCTGCCTCTGGGCGGCGTGAAATCATTTTCGCAGCACAGGTGCAATCAATCCGGTGGAGCGCTGAGAAGTCGCTGTGGGAACTCACGCTGAACCCCGCGACCGGTTTTTTGTGGTCCGATTATGGTTTACTCGTCGCGGCGGGACTCGTGCCCGATGAGATTCGTACTGAGCCCCAATTGAGATCAATGCTGCTCGAACAGAGTCGTTGGATCGGAGTCGCTCAATGATCGACGTGATGTCCAATGACACCGACTTTACTAACCCGAAGCGTGAGCGAGGGCGAGCATCAGAGGCGTTTCTCTCTGATTCCCTCGCTTACGCTTCGGGTTACTTGCCTAAAGTCAGTACCAGGGGGCTGACGCCGCCCCGTTCGCCGGTGCAGTTTCCACTGTGGGCCTATTTGACGCTCAGTGCATTGCTCGTCCTCACACCGCAAACCCTTTTCGCGGCGGGTAGCGGCGCGCAATCGATTCAGAGTTTTGTCGAACTCAAAAACAAATGGGCCGACCTTGTCGGCTCCAGCTTTCGAGTCGAGGGGCACATCACGATCGTCACCAAGAATTACGTGAAGTTCAAAGCGTGCGAGTTGACGTTCCGTTCGAGTCGATCGCTGCCGAAGTTGCCCGGAAACTCCAAGGTCGTCGAAATCTCCGGCCGGTTGGGCAAGGAGAGCGACGGCAAACTGTTCTTTGAGATCGACAGCATCAAAGAACTCCCCACTGACCTGCAAACCGTCAAACAGCGCGAGGACAAGCTCTCGAAAGGTTCCTCGAAAGAGTGGTACGAACTTGCCGAATGGGCCACCCTTCGCGGCAAGTTTTATGGCGACGACGAGCTGCTCAAGAGGGCCAAAGATCTCAGTTGGAAAGGACTGAAGATTGAACGTACCGAGTTCAAAGAGATCACTCCTGACGCACTTCGCAAGCTCGCCGAACGTGCTCGAACAGAGGAGCTTGAGGATGCATTACAGCTTGATCTGCGACACGAATCGTTT
>JANNDA010001093.1:0-1648 GCA_031387195.1 Planctomyces sp.
GGCCATGCCGCGCGCGGCGGCGGCGATGCCGTGAGGATTCGTGCGCAGCATCACTTGCCGCAGGTCATCAATGAGTGCTGGCTGAGTTTGTGCCGTCTCCGCCGCGAAGAGTCGCGGCAGCATCGCACTGGCCACGATCGACGAGCCTTGCTCGACGACATCGTTCGCCAGCTTCAGCCGATTCGCCGCCACTTCCGGCGGGTCCGGCACAGCGCGTGTGTCGCAAAGGATGAGCGACTTCAACCGTTGAGCGTGTCGGCGAACGAACTGCCAGGCAATGCAGCCGCCCATCGACAGACCGCAGAAGACAATCTGCTCTGTGATTTGCAGAGCGTCGAGCAACGCGGCCATGTCGTCGGCAAATTGCTCCATCGTCACTTTGCCTTCGGTGACGGTGCTCTGTCCGAAGCCCCGCAAGTCTGGTGCGATGCAACGAAAGTCTTTCGACAGTTCCGCGATCTGAAACCGCCACATCGTGTGATCGAGCGGGAAGCCATGCACAAACAAAATCGGCGTCCCTTCGCCAACATCAAGCACGTTCAGAGTTGCTCCGGGGATTTCGACGCGCGTTTGCATTTGGCTGACTTTCCCTGGAGTGCGGTGGCTCGACACCGCCCTCAGATCAATTGAAATAGCGACCTTCAAAGTTTCAAAACCGTCATCGCAGGAATCGGCTGATCGATGGTCGCGTTGCTGTCGTTCCTTGCCGTCATTCCAATTGATTTGAGGGCTGCGTCGAGCCGCAGCACTCCAGGTTGTATCCCGCCAGCACTGATACCTGGACTCATTCGTTGCCCGGCTTCAGTTGCCACTGCTCATCAAAGAATCCCGCCTCCGCGATCTTTCCGGGAAAGCGGCTGCCGGGGGGCGTTCGCAGATCGACGATCGCCCAGTCGGGCAACTTGGGAACTTGCCGAGCGTTGTTGAGATAATCGTACTCGCGAAACGTGAAGCTGCTGTTGAGCACGACGTAACGATTCGGGTTCAGCGGGTTCGGATAAATGGCGATCGCCGCGTGACGATCCGCCGGAAATTTGTCATCACCGACAGTGATCTCATCGCTGCCCCAGCGGATCGGCAGTTTGTCGGCGATCTTCTTCAGCACCGCGTTGCTCGTCGGATCGCCCCACAGAACGAGGTTGCTGTTGGCGATGTGCTCGTCAGTGATCGCCGTGTCGTCGATCACGCGCGCCTGGCCGCGATACTGCTGCCGCCAATGCACGATGGCGTGACTCAACTCGGCCTGGACCCACTTTTCGACCGCCTCGTGCTGTGACTTCGCAGTCGGCCTCACGAAGACGAACGAATCCATCAAGGCGTCGTCGATCGGACCCTGCGAACCGTGTCGCTTGCGAAGTCCGTTGGTTGGCAACGCGCCGAGCTTCCAGGCATTCCCGTCGCGATGCAGAGTCACTTCCCAGGATAAGTCTGAACCCGGACGCGGCCCTTCAATGTCTTGATCGTCAATCTTGATCTGTACTGCCGCAGCCACCGGTAGCGGGCAATAGCCGGATGGGATCGACAACGTCAGTTGCTCAACGTTGGTTGTGGAGACATCCACGAAATCGGCCACAATGGCCGCGTTCACGCGAGCTTGGGACCAGTGTTCTTTGATCGCATCGACCGTGACCCAGTGCATGCGGTTGTA
>JANNDA010001094.1:0-1628 GCA_031387195.1 Planctomyces sp.
GACCACGCGAGTAGCCCGAGCAACTCCTTGGCAGAAACGCCTTGCTGGCGGAGCGTGGCCAAGCGCGTGTCGCCGTGACGTTTCGCCAGCCGTCGTCCATCCAGGCCAACCACCAGCGGAACATGAGCGAACGTCGGTGGCAACCAACCGCAGGCGTCGAACAATTCCAATTGCCGAAAGGCGCTCGGCAACAAATCATCGCCACGCAGCACTTCGGTGACTCCCATCGCGTGATCATCGCAAACCACCGCGAGCTGATAGGCGGGCGAACCGTCCCTCTTGCCGACGACAAAATCGCCGAGTTGTTGTTTGACGATCGCGCGTTGCTGGCCGGCCACAAGGTCATCGAATTCGCGTGCAGTGTCTGTCGTGCGGAGCCGCCACGCGAACGGCTTGTCGCCGAGAGACGCGGCATCCGCTGCCGTTCGCATCGCGCACGTTCCCGGATAGATCGGACCTTCGTGCTCGATGTGCGGTGCGCTCGCCGCCGATTCGATGTCAGACCGAGTACATGTGCAGGGATAAATTCGCTCGTCTCGTTGCAGCCGAGCGAGTGCCTCGCGATACAAGTCGATGCGCTCCGTCTGGACGTAAGGCGTATGCGGCCCGCCGACATCGGGGCCTTCGTCCCAATCCAAGCCCAGCCAGCGCAAGTCGTCAATCGCTTGTTGAGCTGCTCCCGACTTCACTCGCGGCGAGTCGATGTCCTCAATGCGCAGAATAAGCCGTCCGCCACGCGAGCGAATCGACAACCACGCCAACAAATACGTCCGAGCGTTCCCCACATGCTGAGCCCCCGTCGGCGACGGTGCGAGCCGCCCGACAGGCCCTGGTGGCGAAACGCGAATGGCCGACAAATCAATCATGCGACAGTCTCAATCTTGAGTGGCCAGTCGAGTGGCGGAACGAGGGCCACGGCCTAAACTGCGGTCATCGTAGCACAGGCGGCTCGCCTGTCTTCGGTCGCCCAATTCGCTGCTGTAATCGCCAGCCCATCGCCCATTGATCAGGAGCTTCGCTATGTCTGACTGCGTCACGATTCGGCGTGCGGTCTTCATCATCGCCGCCATGATGACGGTCGCAGTACCGCTCCGTGCTGATCCGCCGCGTGCCAGTGTGCAATCCGATTTTGTTCCTGATCCTGCTGCCGTGCAGCGGTTCGGTAAAGCTTGGAGATATCCGCAGGCGGGTTGGCTCGTGCTGCACATTGAAGGCTCGCCCTATCAACGCGGCCTTCAGCACGGGCATTTGTTGGCGCGGGAAATTGTGGACTACATCAAGACCGCCGCGCGGGTTCGGAGTCACAAAGATCCCGAAGCCGCGTGGAAATCGTTGCGCCTGCTGACGGACACGGCGTTTCTGCGGCGATACGACTTGGAATGCCTGGAAGAGATGAAAGGGATCGCCGACGGAGCCGCAGCGGCCGGGGCGAAGTTCGATGGACGTCGGCTCGATCTGTTGGACATCGTCACGTTGAACTCGGACGTCGAAGTCGGTTTTTTGGAGTCCGCGTTGCAAGCGACCGCGACGGGGATTGATGAACTCAAATTCGATCGGCATCAAGCCTCGCCACCAGCCATCAAGAAACGGGAGATGTGCTCGGCGTTCGTGGCGACGACTCCCGCCAC
>JANNDA010001107.1:0-1824 GCA_031387195.1 Planctomyces sp.
CGCAAAATTCAAAAATGGCGGAGAGACGTTGAAGAGCTTGCCACGCTTCATTCCGCCATTTTTGATTTTTGCGGTGCCTGACCCCGGACTATGGGGGCCTAATCGTGGAGCACTTATTCGATGAGTTGAACGGAGGCATGAACTCCGTTTTCATAGGCTGGAACTTGTTGGCGATGTTGACCGCCGTTGTTTTCCAGCCACGCAACGGCTCGGGCCAGGGCTTCGGTTTCGTCCGCAACTCGTTCGAGATCTGAGAGCCTGACGTCTTGCCGGTCGTACATTCGCGGACGACCGACGGCAATCAACGGCGTTTGAGTTGTTCGAGCTTCCCACACCGTGTTGTAGCCGCCGGCTCCGATGATCAGATCGATTCCGCGAATCGCCTCCAGCGTCGGCCATAGCGAGATCGCCGGACAATTCGGCGTGTCGGGAAGTGGACCGAGCGCAATGAGACGCACGTTCGCTCGATCGCTCAGTGATTTCGCGAGTCGCTGTGCCAGTTCAGACATCGCTTGCGTCTCTGCCGGAAACCCCGCCGCGATGACCGCAATTACCGGCAGGTCGATGCGATCGATGCGGAGTTGCTTCCATGCCGCCGGTTGATCGAGCAGTTCGTCAAAATCGCGAATCAACCACGGAGCCGTCAGGTGCGTGTGAGCGAACTTGGCCAAAGGACCGAGTTCGCCCGGCGACAGCAGCAGGTCGTAATGGTCGACGAATCGCGCAAGGTTGGCCTGCTCGACATAGCGTGGATTGAGGTCTCGATGCACCAGCACCTTTTTGGCGGAAAGTGTCGGTAGGATTTCAGGCAACTCTCCGGCGAGTCCGCGTGGAAACGTATCGACGACGAAAACGTCAAACGCTTGATCACGGAGTGTCCGCTGAATGAACTCGGTCACTTGACCACGATCAAACGACGCGGGGATTTCGACGAATGTGCTGAGTGAACCTAATTCGACAAACACCGGCAGCAGCGGAGCATAAGCCGAGTTGGCCAGCAACGTGACCTGATGTCCGCGAGCAACCGCCGCTCGCGCGAGACCGAGCGAGCGAACCAGATGACCGAGCCCGCCTCCGAGCGCGTACAAGCACCACTTCATGGCGAGCTTTCTTTTGCTTCTTCCGTAGCCACAAACTTCCAGCTTGTGAGCATTCTTTAGCGAGCAGGCAAGCTGGAAGCTTGCCGCCACGGCGAGCGGTTCTGGCGATTTGGACTCAGCTCTCGCTCATGTCGTTCTCAAAATCGCCGCCGCCCATGTCTTCGTCCCGCTCGGCTTCAAAGCTGCCGCCGTCGGCTTCGGTGAAGTCCAACGGATCATTGGCCGGAACGTCCGAAGACATTCCGGAAGAGTCCGATGACGAATGGTGGTGCGAACTCGATGACCTCGAAGAGTGCGAGCCCCAGTGATAGCCGTAGTAATACGACGAGCCATAGAGGAACGGATCGTTGTGGTAGTAATGGTGGTCGTATCCGACTCCCCGATTCGTTGGGGCACCTTGGGCCGGTAGCTTCGACGGGCCGCCCGGCTTCTTGATCTGCCCCCGCGCGCAACTGGTGCAGAACGTTCCGTCAGGCAATTCGTGAGCGTGATCTTCACAGATCGGCTTGCCGCACGTTTGGCAAGCGGCTGTCGAAACCTGGAAGCATTCGTGCTTAAACAAAAAGCCGGACTTTTCGTTGCACGTTCCGTCTTGCCACGTGGCCATTTGAGACTCCCTCGATCCGAATGATGCTTTGTGCGGAGATGTTATATCCCACGCGGCTTTGAATGAGATATTTCGGATGAGTTGTTTAACCGCACGCCGCTGGCACGCGCGTTTTGA
>JANNDA010001116.1:0-12367 GCA_031387195.1 Planctomyces sp.
CCTGACCCCCGGACTTACGGCGCTACTTGGAATTCATCTTCAAGCTCTTGACCAAGAACGCCCATTGGTCCGCGACCTCTTCGATGATCTTCGAAGTCGGCTTGCCCGCGCCGTGGCCAGCTCGGGTTTCGATGCGGATCAAGTTCGGAGCGTCGCCAGCTTGAGCGGCCTGTAACGCAGCAGCGAATTTGAAGCTGTGGCCGGGGACGACTCGATCGTCAGTGTCGGCGGTGGTCACCATCGTCGCGGGGTATTTGGTTCCTGGTTTGAGGTTGTGATACGGCGAGTATTTGTAGATCGCCTCGAACTGCTTCGCGTCATCCGCGCTGCCGTAATCGTCCACCCAAAATCGTCCGGCGGTGAACTTGTGGAAGCGGAGCATGTCCATCACGCCAACCGCTGGAAGACACGCGCCGAACAGATCTGGGCGCTGAGTCATGCAGGCTCCGACCAACAAACCGCCGTTGCTCCCGCCTTGAATCGCCAGCTTTTCGGTCTTTGTGTATCCGTTCGCGATCAGCCATTCACCCGCGCCGATGAAGTCATCAAAGACATTTTGCTTGTTGAGCTTCGTGCCCCCCTGATGCCACTCTTCGCCGTATTCGCCGCCGCCGCGCAGGTTCGGCATCGCGAAGACGCCACCCATTTCCATCCAACCCAAGCGTGCGACCGAGAAGCTCGGAGTCAGCGAGATCGCAAACCCACCGTAACCGTACAACAGCGTCGGGTTCGAGCCGTCTTTCTTCAGCCCCTTCTTGTACGCCAGAAACATCGGCACACGAGTCTCATCCTTACTCTTGAAGAAGACTTGCTCGACGACGTAATCGTCCGGATTGAATTTCACTTTCGTTTGCCGGAAGAGCGTGGTTTTGCCGGTGAGCATGTCGTAATGAAAGATGCTCGACGGCGTCGCGAAGCTGGAGAACGAATAAAACGTTTCCGTGTCCTCACGCCGCCCGCCGAATCCCGCCGCGGAACCGATGCCGGGGAATTCGACCTCGCGCACGAAACTGCCGTCCAGTCGGAAGAGTTTCACTTGAGTCTTCGCGTCCTTGAGGTACGTCGTGACGAACTGATTCGCGACGATGTTGACCCCGACCAACGTCTCTTTCGATTCAGGGATGAGCTCTTTGAATTCATTCGGATCGACTGGTTTACGAGTGTCGATCGCGATGACTCGTTTACGCGGCGCGTTGAGATCCGTCTGGAAATAGAAGACCGCTCCGTCATTGCCGATGAAGCTGTACTCGTTGTCGAAAGTCTCGATCAGATCGACCGGAACTCCGTAAGGTTCGAGCAAGTCTTTGTAGGCAATGCGGTACTTGTCGTCGGTCCCTTTCCAGGTGGTGATGATCAAGTAGCGACCGTCTTCGGTAACGGAAGTTTGAAAGCCCCAGTCCGGCTGATCCGAGCGTTTGTAGACGAGCACATCGTCCGACTGCGGCGTCCCGATGCGGTGATAGAACACCTTCTGATTCTTGTTGAGTCCGAGAAAGGCCGCCCCTTCTTTCGGAGCGTCATACCGGCTGTAAAAGAACCCGCGCGAGTCATTCGTCCAAGACATGCCGCTGAACTTGATCCACTTCAGCTCGTCCGCGAGCAGACGACCGGAGTCGATTTCCATGATCCGCCAGGTGCTCCAGTCCGAGCCGGCTTCAGACACGCTGTAGGCGACGTACTTGCCATCGTCGCTGAACGAGGTGCCTGCCAGTGCGACGGTGCCATCCTTCGACCACGAGTTCGGATCGAGCAACACACGCGGCTCGCCGTTCAACTTGTCGAGCACATACAACACCGACTGATTCTGCAACCCGTCGTTCTTCGAGTAGTAATACCGGCCGCCGACTTTAGACGGCACGCCAAACTTCTCGTAGTTCCATAGCTCCGTCAGCCGCTTCTTGATCGGCTCGCGTTGGGGGATCGATTCCAGGAACGAGAACGTCAGTTTGTTCTGTGCTTCAACCCAGCCTGCCACCTCTTTGGACTGACGAACGTCATCCTCTAGCCAGCGATACGGGTCCGGCACTTTGACGCCGTGATGCTCATCAACGTGGTCTACTTTTTTCGTCGCGACGTAATTCATCCGCTTCTCCTGCCCCCAGACATTGACCACGAAACTCGCCAGCACAACTCCTGCTATTGCTGCTGTTCCCAGACGTCGCATGGGACTCCTCCTGTCGTTGTTTTTAAAAAACGCTTTCGCACGAATCTCGCTCAACGGTCGCGAAGGATAACGGGCAAAGAGGGGTTTGCTACGGAGCAAGTCTTGCCTGGCGAATTCATCAATCCGGGCTGCGGATGAAGGAGGTGATCGTCGCGGGCTTGTGAATCGTTCACGGCGATCGTCATCATCTCCGCGCTTTCTCGGCGGGCCATTCTCACTTTTCTCGATCACCCCTCCTCATTTCGAGACCCAATCATGGCGGAACCGTTTTCCACTCAATGCCCGCATTGCGACAAAGTGCTCAAGCTGAAAAGTTCCGCCGCGCTGGGCAAGAAAGCCCCGTGTCCGAAATGTGGCGAGTCGTTCGTCGTGAAGCGTTATGAGGAACCGGAAGACGATTGGGAGTCTCTCGAATCCGACGACTACGAAGAACCGGTCGAAGAGGACGATGACTTCGAGGAAGAGGTCCAGCCACGTCGCTCCGCGAGCAAAAGCAGCAGCCGATCCGGGTCACGTGGTAAGTCATCGAAGAAAAAGAAATCGTCGGGACTGAAGTGGTTGGGACCAGCGTTGCTGGGGCTGGGTGCAGTTTGTGTTCTCGGTGCGATCATTGGCGTGGGAATCTTTGCCGCGTCGAGTTTCGGTGGAAAAAATGTCATCGACATGAGCTACCTGCCGGCGGACGCCGAGATGTTGGTTCACGTTCGGCCGCGCGAGATGTGGAACGCGCCGGTCTTGGCTCCGATCCGCAACAACCCACAGGTCCAAGCCGCGATGCAGCAAGCGGCGATGGGTGTCAACGTCACGATCGATGATTTTGAAAGCCTGACTTTGGCTGGCGTGGACATGATTGAAAAGCGGTTCATGCAGCGGTTTACCGGCGCGGTCGGTGGGGTCGCGAAAGCTGCGAATGCCAAGACCGTCGGGGTGATCCGCTTGAACAAGGACGTGGCCGAAGCGGTTGCCTCCGGCGCGGGGGCAAAAAAGGAAGCCTACGGAAGTCAGTCGATCTATCTCCGACAAGAGGGAGGCAAGAGTGTCGCCAGTTGGGCCGCAAGTCCGCGCATGCTGGTGTTCGGCGACTTGTCAGAAGTCAAAAAGGCGATCGATCGAGGCCCAAAGGAACCGCGTTTGAGCCGCTACGATTTCATCAACGTGCAACACCAGTTGGTCATGGCGATCGCTCCTGAGAACCCCCTTTCGGAAAAAGGAACTGGCGGAGCGACTCCGACACAGCGTCTGGAAAACGCGATGAAGGAACACACGAAAGCCGCCGCATTCGGCATGTCGCTGAACAGTGACGCGAATCTGGAAATCAGCATCGTGGGTTTCAGCAGCAGCGGAGCAGCAGCAATAAAACAAGAGTTCGACGCACTGCTGGCTGACACGAAGAGCAAAATGGGTGCGCTGCCGCCAATGCCGCTTGCCGTATTGCAGTCGTTGATGGAGTCGGGACGCGATGCGGTGAACTCGGCGCAGTCTGGGCAGAGCGGCTCGATGGTGACCGTCACCGCAAAGGTTCCAGGCAAGATTGCCACACAGCTTCAGCAGCTCAGCGAAAGCGTCCCCGGCATGGGTTTCCCTAGCGGCTTCGGCAGTCCACCACCCATGGGACAAACGCCTGCGATCGGAATCAATCCGACAGGAGCCCCTCCTGGCTTTCCATCGGGGTTCACTCCGCCACAAGCGGGCGCGGTTCCTCCCGGAGCAAACCTGCCGGCGATTCCGCGTGTACCGAATGCCGGGAGTCCTCCCGGATTTCCAGGTGGACCTCCACAGAGCCCATCAAGCAAGCCGTGATGCAGTTGGGTTTCACTTTTGTGAGCGAGATAACAGTGACTCAGTAACTCGGATCGCCCGGGTGGCCCCGCTTCACATGCCCTGTTCTTCATCCGCGGTTCAGCCTTGGCATCCGCGGAGGAAAGGCGGCGAGTGTGCCAAAGGGGGATTGCCAGCATCTTTTTGTCAGCCATTCAAAATGCAGGGCTGACAAAAAATGTGGGACAAAACAATCGAAATGCAGGGCCAAAGAATCCGCATGACGATCGGTGACTCGATTGGGTTGCAGGCGCAACTCAGGCCAAGAAACATCCGCCCTCGCCGATGCTCTTTTGAGGTTCATCTGACTTTGCCACATTGCGGATTCGCCGCGCTATGCCCGTTACAAACGAAATCTTGTTGAGACTTGGCGCTATCTTGGGTGCTGTCATTATTCCGCCCACAGCCGAGCGATGAGAGTTCGGCACCCCCACAAGGTCACCACGAGGAGAGGATGCCTCATGCCAGCAACGACCGCACCGCACACTTCTTTCGAGGCTCAGTTTTCGCCGGAGTTTGATGAGGACCTTCGAAAAAAAGGTCGCTGGCTGTTCGAGGATCAGAAGCTGCGCAAGGTCGAATGGCGATCGGACATCGCGCTAGTCACGGTGCGTGATCGCGGTGAACGGGACGTTTGCCTGTTTCACGATCCGGCCGTCAAAGCGCTGAAGGTGTCGTGCTCGTGCGAGGTGTTCGAGACTCGGGGAAACTGCGAGCACGTCTGGGCCGCACTGCTGTTCGCCGACAAGAAGACCAGCTTCCGAGAAGCCAACGGTCGCTTGCCTCGCGCTCTGAAAGAGTTCACGGAGAAAGACCAGAATTTTGTCGAGGCAATGCTCGATCGAAACATTTGGACGGAAGAAGACGAGAACGAGGAGATCGCCGAACCAACACCAGTCGCGAAGCCGCAGAGCCGAGCGATCTCCACCGCGCCGTATCAACCGCCAGCACCACCGCAGCCGAAGGTCTCGGAATGGCGTCAGCGGCTCAGCGGCGTGGCTGGCATGGCAGCCAATTCGTGGGAGCGAGAGACGGCAGACTTTTGGCTCAACGATTGCCAGTTCGTTTACATCATCGCTGCCAACAAGCAGGCGAGCGGTGAGTCGTGTGTGCTGGAATGGTCCTATCAGCAACCGGTCAAGGATGGTTGGGGAGAACTCAAGAAGTCGCAGATCACTCGGCAGGACATCGCCAAGCTTAAGAATGAATCCGATCGCGAGGTGATGTTCGAGTTCGCGGGGCTGAGCACTGTGTTGAATCCGTATTCGCAGGAGTACTCGGTCGTCTCCAGTGAGGTGATCGTTCCCGCGCGGCTTCGCGAGCGAGTTCTGAAACTGGCCAGCGCCACCGGGAGGTTGTTCGTGCGGCTGCCGGAAAGTCTCAACGACAGTCAGTTGAGGCCAGTGACTTGGGACGCAGACGGACCCTGGGAGGCCACGTTGTGTGCGCCGGTTGATCCGTCGGGACGTTTCCATGTGGTGCAAACATTTTTTTCTCGTCAGCACAACGACAAGCCTAGTGGTGCCGCGCTCCAGGTGACGAGTTCCGGGTTACTCTTCTGTCAGAACAAAGTCTCTTACGTGGCCGATTGGACCAAGCATCAATGGGTGACGGCGTTCGCAGGCAACCGGCCGCTGCATGTGCCCGTGGCTGAGTTCGACCAATTTCTGTCGGAATTATTCCGCACCGGCAACTTGCCGAAGCTCGAACTCCCGCCGCAATGGACGCTCGAAGAGGTCGTTGCCGAACCGAAGATTCATTTGGTCGTATCTAACGAACGTGGCCGGCAAGGCAAGCTGACCGCCGACGTTTGTTTTGAATACGGCGATGCGGTGATCGGTAAGGTGTCGAAAACTGATCGAGTCTTCGATGCGGCCAACCGCCGTGTCATCCGCCGCGATCGCGAGGCCGAGCAAGCTCTGCGACGCCGTGTCTTCGAGCAGGGTTTCACGGAGGCTCCACAGTGGGTGAAGGGCGATGTCGAAATCGCGCCGCGTAAGTTCGCGGAGTTAATGCCGTCGCTGATGGCCGCCGGTTGGAAGATTGAGTCGGAAGGGAAGCTGTATCGCTCGGCGGTCGGCATGGACGTGTCCGTGAAGTCGGGCATCGACTGGTTTGAACTGCATGGGACCGTCGATTTCGGAACGACGAAAGCTCAGTTGCCCGACCTGCTCGCAGCACTGAAGAAGGGCGAGAACTCGGTCGTCTTACCGGACGGATCGCTGGGGATGTTGCCACAAGAGTGGCTGGAAAAGTACGGCATGTTGGCCGGGCTGGGGACCAAGCAAGGAGACCACTTGCGATTCACAGCCTCGCAAGTCGGCCTGCTCGACGCGCTGCTCGCGGCACAGCCCGAAGCGACGTTCGACGCGGTCTTCGATCAAGCTCGGCAGCGGTTGAAGAGTTTCACCGGAGTTGCGGCGTGCGACCCGGTCGAGTCATTCACCGGAACGCTGCGCGGTTATCAACGTGAAGGGCTCGGCTGGCTGCACTTCTTGCAAGAGTTCCAGTTCAACGGCTGCTTGGCCGACGACATGGGGCTGGGCAAAACGGTGCAAGTGCTGGCGTTGCTCGATTCGCGCCGCAAGCTGCGAGCGGAACTGCCGCCGGAAAAACGTCCCGGCCCGTCGCTGGTCGTCGTGCCGAAAACGCTCATCTTCAACTGGAAGCAAGAGGCCACGAAGTTCGCTCCGTTGCTGCGGTTGCTCGATCACACAGGCATCGAGCGAATCAAAGCGAACGAGCATTTCGACGATTTCGATCTGATCGTCACGACGTACGGCACGCTGCGGAAAGACGCCCTGCTCTTCAAGGACGTCGAGTTCGACTACTGCATCTTGGACGAAGCCCAAGCAATCAAAAACGCGAATACGGAGTCCGCGAAGGCCGCTCGGTTGATTCGCGCGAAGCACCGGTTGGCGATGAGCGGCACGCCGGTCGAAAACCATCTCGGAGAGTTGTGGAGCCTGTTTGAATTCCTCAATCCGGGGATGTTGGGAACGGCGTCCGTGATGAAGCTGGGAGGAGTCGGAGCTCGCAACCCGTCGCCAGAATCTCGCGAAATCCTGGCGAAAGCGCTCCGACCGTTCCTGCTGCGCCGCACGAAAGCCGAGGTCGCCAAAGACCTCCCCGCGAAGCTCGAACAAACGCTGTACTGCGAACTCGAAGGGGAGCAACGCAAACACTACGACGAACTCCGCGCTCATTACCGCCAGTCATTGCTGGGCCGCATTGATCGCGATGGCCTCTCGAAATCGAAGATGCACATCCTCGAAGCGCTGCTGCGACTGCGTCAGGCGTCGTGCCACATCGGCCTGATCGACAAAACCAAAACCGACCAATCGAGCGCCAAGCTCGACGTGCTGTTGCCGCAGATTCAAGAACTCATGGACGAAGGCCACAAGGTCTTGGTCTTCTCACAATTCACCAGCTTCCTGGCGATCGTTCGCGACCGGCTCGACGGCGAGAAAATCGACTACGAATACCTCGACGGCCGCACGCGCGACCGCCAATCGAAAGTCGATCGCTTTCAAACCGACCCGGAGTGCCGCCTGTTCCTCATTAGCCTGAAAGCCGGCGGCGTGGGACTGAACCTGACCGCCGCCGATTACGTCTTCATTCTCGACCCGTGGTGGAACCCGGCCGTCGAAGCCCAAGCCATCGACCGCGCGCATCGCATCGGTCAAGACAAACAGGTCTTCGCCTACCGCCTGATTGCCCGCGACACCGTCGAGGAAAAAGTCCTGCAACTGCAGGCCACCAAACGCGACCTCGCCGACGCCATCATCAACGCCGACAACAGCTTGATCCGTGGGCTTGGCCGAGACGATCTGGAATTACTGCTGAGTTAAGCCGAGCAGTGTAGTCCGCTCTCGCCGAGAGCGGACGTGGCGAGAGAAGCCCGTCAGGTGAATGCCTCTCCGTACGAACCAGGTACATTTCACCTTCATCGCGCGATAGACTGCCCGCACTTGCAGGTCGAATCAGGGAGTCTTCATGATGTTGGCAACCGCCTCTCCGCCAGAAACTCTGGCCGATTTGTTGAGTCAGTTAGGGCATGTTCCGCTCAACCGCATTCGTATGTTTCCGCCACCGGGAACAGCGACCGTTGAGGATGTGGCGCGGCTTTGCGACCGCGAGCCGAAGCGGCTTTGTGAACTCGTCGATGGCGTGTTGGTGGAGAAAGACATAGGGTTCGAGGAATCGCGGCTCGCAGCTTGGTTGTGCATTCATCTGGGCAAATTCGTTGAGGACCACGATCTGGGAGCGGTCTCGGTCGGAGATGGTCCGCTCAAAATTCTTCCGGATCAGGTTCGGTATCCCAATCTCGCGTTCCTGTCTTACGAGCGAATCTCGCGAGCCACCACCTCGAAATCAGTTCCCAGTTGGGTTCCGACATTGGCTGTCGAAATCATCAGTGAGAACAACACCAAGACGGAGATGGCTCGCAAGTTGCGGGACTACTTCGAGGCGGGTGTCAAACTGGTGTGGTACGTCGATCCGCCGACTCGCAGCGTCTGTGTCTATCACTCACCCGAATCGTTTGTCACGAAGTCTGAAAACGACATGCTTGATGGCGAAGATGTTCTGCCCGGCTTCCAAGTCTCGATCCGCGAATGGTTCGAGCGCGCACTGCGGGTGCGACCGACAGATCAGACGTGAGCGTCGCCATTCGAGCGATCGACCGCACGCACCGCAACGATCAAGACAACCAAGTCTTCGCCTACCTCCTCATCGCCCGCGATACGGTCGAGGAAAAAGTCCTGCAACTCCAAGCCACCAAACGCAACCTCGCCAACGCCATCATTAACGCCGACAACAGCCCATTTTTGCCCCCCGTCGATCCTTGCCCACACCAGACGAAATTCACGAGAAAAACAGTCGCCGAGTTTGAAATCAAACGACGAAAAAACCTCGGACACGGCATGTATCCGAGGTTTCTTTTTGACAAAAACTGAAACCGCTCACTCATTGATGGCAGACGGCAACTACGCAACAACCTTCACTGCGAGCGTGACGTTTCCAGTAATGTCATTGGCTAGCAGCGTCGACATCGACGCATTCAATTGGACCAAGACGTCTTTCGTCCGTGCCAATTCAACGGCTTGCGGAGAACCCTGGCATTGACTCGTCACAACAGTTCGGTCGGACACGGCGAATTGATGGATCACTAGGGCGAACTTCGGGAGTTCCGGAAACCGGAGCGACCTGATGCGGGGTGGGCTGGCCGGGTCAGTTCCACCGAAGTCCAAGAGGCCTTGAGGTTGTGTGACCAAGACGCGGCCAGGGGCGGGTCGCCAATTGACGTTTGTCGCAGCCACGGCAATTTGGCCAGCATGCAATGGCTTGCTTGCACCGCAGCACGAACACGTCATCAACCGATGGCCGGAGATCGAACTGCTCTCGAACAACGAATACAACAGCCAGCCATCTTGAACGGCAAATGGATAAACGTCAGTCGTGACGGACGGGGCCGAACGCACAAGCGCCCCCGCCGCTACCGGTGCTTTCACGGGGCACGCATTCACGTTGGATACCAGCCAGTCCTGCACTGCGACCTGATAATCGAACGGATCGAGGAATATCGCACCCGCCACGAGTCGGTTACTTTGTCCATTGGGATGATTTTCTATGTCATAGGGGTTGAGCCCAACCGCGACACCGCCGACGAGTTCACCTTTGACCTTCCAAACTCCCGTGGCCACATCCACTGCGACGGTTAATCCATCAAGGACCACCAAGAGCCGCGCAAAATCATCTACCGGATCGTCGTCGGGATTGATGTTTTTCACCCAGACGCCCATGAAGTGATCCGGGTCGCTCGGGGAGGCATTGCCACTCACGTAGCACATCACGGGATTTCCATTGATCTCACAGACCTCAGGTGGCACAGGTGCATCAACTGTCAGTTGGTTCGGCATTGTTGTTCCCTTCGTTCACTCATTGTTTTTGAGACTTCTGCAGGACTTTCACACGGACATCCACAAACGTGGCTTCTCCCGACGACAAGTACACGCCGAATCGTCCCGGCGTGTTGGGTTGATACGGATCTGCACGCTGTTTTGGTTTGGCCAGTTCGGCAACCAGTTCACGCAACTCCTCGCCATTCCATCGTACGGAACGGATTTCATGCCCCTTCACGTGAAGCTCGAAGGAATTCCCGGTTCGGTTCGGTGGATTGACCGACTGAATTTCCCACACGTGAGACCCAGTCATTCGGGGTTTTTCCCCCGGTTTGAGTGGGGGCAATTTGGGCGACGGTTTAAGCACCGGCGAGTTCCTGACACATCCGACTTCGACGTTGTAACGAAACTTGTCGCCACGTTTGTCTGGTGGATAGCAAGCCAAATAGGCCAGCGAATACGTGGCCACCGTAGTCCGCTCATCGACTTGATAGCCCCAAAACAGACCAGTCCGGCCAGCGAGGACGTTCTTTAGAAAGTCGATGGTCAAGATGTACTCCTCGGCGTCCGTGGTACCGAAGTCCGCAAGCATTTGCGTGGCCGTACTGGCATGAATCAGCCCCTTGCCCGGATCTCGGTTCAGGATGTCATTTGCATCTGCCTTCCAGATTTTTCTCGGTTCCCGGTCCAACAACGAATAAGGGCGAAGCAGAACAAAGTCGTCGATCGACGCATTGAGTTCGCTCGCGAACGCCACCGCCGGGTTCTCGTCGGCAAGTTTGCGGCCGTTCGCTCCGGCGGGCGCGAAAGCATCGACCGCGCCCCACAACAGGAGCGACCCAGCGACGAGCGACACCGCCCACGTTGCCATCCGGCGATCAACAAACTTCTTGGCAGAGCTTGGTCCCGCGACTGCGGGGGACGCCGCTAAGTTTGACCGAGGAATTTCAGGAGTTAGCCAAGCCTCTAAATCGCTGGAGAGATCTCTGGCGGAGGTGTAACGCTCCGAGATCGACTTCTGCAGACACTTAAGGCAGATGTCTTCCAGCGGCTTGGGGATCGAATCATCAATCTGGCGCGGCGGTTTCGGTTCACGATGCAGGATTTCATCGCTGATCCTGGCGGCATCGCCATTGAATGGCCGACGGCCTGTGAGCAGTTGGTAAAAGATGGCACCCAAGCTCCAGACATCCGAGCGGCCATCCAGTCGATGTGACTCGCCACGGATCTGTTCGGGACTCATGTAGGGAATCGTTCCGGCGATTTCTCCGGCATGTTCGAACTGCTGTGATTCGGGAAGTGCCAAGCCGAAATCGGCGATGCGCGGCAGGCCGTCACTGCCGAACAAAATGTTGGACGGCTTGAGATCGCGATGGACCAATCCCTGAGTGTGCGCGTAATGGATCGCGCTGGCCAAATGCGAGATCAACGTGGCCGCTCGGTGAACCGTGGGTTTTTCAAGGGCGAGCTGCGACTTCAGAGTGCCACCCGGCAAATGCTCCATCGAGATGAAGCCAACTTCGTCTAACAACCAGCCGACATCGTAAACGCGGACGATACCCGGATGCTCCAGCTTGGCGCCCACACGAGCCTCGTCCAGGAACTGCGCGATCCGCTCACTGTTCATGAAGGCTTTGAGTCGTGGAACCTTGAGTGCGACGTCTCGTTCGAGGTGCGTGTCGTAAGCCAGGTAGACGTCCGCGAAGGCACCTGTCCCCGAATGGGCCACGACTTCATAACGGCCCAGCCGAAACGGGAGTTGTTTGGCTGAAGGGAGCACCTCTTCGACGGCCATTCGCCACTGCCGAGTTTTCTCCAACTCTAGACCCGTGGGGGCGACTTCAGCCGCAACACCGACCTTCAAAGCCTGGGCGGATTTGCTATACAAAAGTATTCCACAGCCCGGACAGGAAAACGTGTCCGCTGACCTCTCATCGATCGTGCAATCCAGTTGACACTCAGGGCAATACAACAACATCGCGATACCCGCCTTTCTCCCACGAACCCGGCGCCGAATCCAGCGACTGAATGCCTTCCCAAGACTTGAATTACTTTGTGAATGGGAAACTAAGAAGCCATACACTACAAATGTGCGGCAGCGAAGGCAAACCTTGTGAACGCGAGCTGAGAAGTCCCGGGAGAGCAAAGGGTGCGGCCGACAGATCGGACATGAGCGTCGCCATTCGAGCGATCGACCGCATGCACCGCATGCACCGCATCGATTTAAGACAAGCAAGTCTTCGCCTACCAGCTGATCACCCACGACACGGTTGAGGAAAAAGTCCTGCAACGGCAAGCCACGAAACGCGACATCATCAACGCCGACAACAGCCTAGGCTGCAAGCCTGGGCCGAGACGATTTGGAGTTGCTGCTGAACTAATTCGACGAGGCACAGCTTCGTCACCATTGAATAAATAGGGGCCAAATTTGATCTCTGCTCCCAGTTTAAGGCAGTATTGTCGAGCATTGACGTAATCGTTC
>JANNDA010001151.1:0-3106 GCA_031387195.1 Planctomyces sp.
TTGACCAAGACCACAGATCCGACCAGGAACACCCACCACACGGGCATTCGAGGGCGTCCCGCCGCCATCCAACTCTGTCCGAGCGTGTCGGTAACAGCCGCAAGCAACAGACACCACAGCGGCCCCGATTCGAAGACGTAATGCCAATCGAACATCCCCGTGAACCAATACGGCACATGCGCCGCAAACAACGAGAGGATCGCCGAAAAGATCAGCCACCAACGTCGATCGCGCGTGTTTCCAGTGAGCATGAACAGCACGCTCGCCGCCAACAACGGCACGACTCCCAACGTCCATTGCCACGCCGCCAACAATCGTTTCAGCGAATTCTCCGCCGCCAGTGTCGGAGTCAGATTTACTGCCCAGCGGTCATAGTTCTCCAGCACTCGCGGACCAAGATGCTGCTCGCCGCGCACGACGTTGTTGAATCCGTAGACATGTCTCGGCGTATAAATCTCGTTGAAGAGTTGATACGGCGATGTCGTCAGTGTTCCGGTGATCGCTTTGTTTTGAACCGCCAACACCGCAAAACCCATGACGAGCGGCAAAGCCATTGCGATCACGATTGCCCCAGGCGAACGGGACGACGTGGGTACATAGCCGCAATTCCCCCGGATAATTGAAAGTTGACGAAATAACTGCACCGCGAAGGCCACGCCGAACGGAAACGCAAAGCCCGCCGCCGTCATCGGCCGACAGAGCATCGCCCAGCTCAAGCCGATCCCCGCACAAGCCACGTCGAACAGAAAGCTGCGTCGTTGCCACTTCAGAAACGACCAAACGAAGAAGCTCAACCCCAGCAGCGTCGGATGATGTGCCAACAGCAGATTGCCGAATAGCGCCATACCTGGAGAGAGCGCCGTCAGCATTCCCGCCACGAAACCGGTCCCGTGAATCGACAGCTCGCTGCCGATTCCAAACACCAACAGACACGTCACGGCCCCCGCAAGCCAATGCCCCAAGATCGGCCATCCGAGCCACAGCCACGGGGCGATGAACCAGCCGGTGGCCGGAAAATATCGACTTGCGAATCGGCCTTCGTTCACGACGTGCATCTGGTCGAACAACCGCGCCGCAGTCTCATGACTGGGGAACGACCACCGACCCGCGAGGAACGTCTCCGCCTGAAAGCGATAACTGAACTCATCGTGATACGCGGGCGGGAGTTCTCCAAAACGGTACTCCTCGCGATCAAACCGGACACCTTCAAATACCCGGAGTGTTCGCGGTCGAATCGTCACTTCGGAGACGCTCCAACTCACCGCCAGCGACGTCACAAAGATCACTACCACAGCCGCCAGAGTCATTCGGCCTGATGCTGTGGTCGCATCGGATCGCTCACACCACCACGTCTTGATGTGTTGCCACCAACGACCGTTTGGCACCCAAAATGGTCGGCGGATGAACCAGAAGTAAGGCATGACGCAGAGCAGCAAGATCGGCAGCGTCGAGTCACCGTGAAACTCAAGAGCGTCAATCCAATTCTTCGCCTGCAGTACGTCTCGCCGATGAGCAATCTCTGTCGGCACCACAATCGCCAGCGCAGCCAGCAACGCCAGCGTTTGAGCAACGGCCATTCGACGAGGCAACTTCCCCACCATGCGATCTTTCCAAGTCAACTCGCCGCTTCGCGCCATTCTGAAAACGAAAACCGCCCGCCATCTCGACCGCCTTGTCAGCGGTCGTTGATGACGAGCGTGTTGAATTGAAGCGAGACCTTCTGACGAGCGGAATCTACTGTCCGAAGAACGTCTGACGCAGCCAAGCATTCTTGCGGCGTTCCATTTCCATCAATCCGCCGAACATACTTTGTCCGTTGTTCTGCTCGTAGCCGTACTCTTGCTGTGGCTGAGCGTACTCGACCGGCTGTTGGTAGTAGCCGCGGCTCACCCTTTGTGACCGGGACGAATACCGCCGATCGCGTGCCTGCGCGGAATCCGAAATCGCGATGACTCCGGTCAACACGACCAAACCCAAAATGACTTTTCGCATGTTCTTCCTTTCCTGAAGTTCGGCGCATCCGCCGTTACCAAGCTCAGACCACCCGGGCTGAGTCCTGAAGACAACCTGAGCGGCTCTGGCCACTCGTGACCGCTCCAGAATCGGCAGATTCTGCCTCTTCACCGAACCGGCAATTTCCGCCGGGCGCAAATCGCCGGGAATCGAGCGACGATTTTGCTGGTCGTAGCAATTGCCGCGACGAAGTCACACGCGGCCGTGGAGGTACTCGTTGAGAAAGTGCAGAGTCACTTCGCGATCGTTGGAAAGGTGAGCATTCAGATCACCAATCGAAACAATGCCGATCAGCCCGCCTGCGGCATCGACCACCGGAAGGTGCCGCACACGGTGCGACTTCATGATCGATCGAACTTCCTCAATGCTGGTGTCGCTCGAACAACAAGCGACCTGAGTCGTCATTACTGCACCGACGAGCGTTTCAGCGGGATTACGCTGTTCGGCCACGACTCGGCGAAGCACATCGCGCTCGGTAAAGATGCCACACAGGCGACCGTCGTCCGTCACGATCAGTGAGCCGACGGAGAACTCATTCATCCGCTGCGTGGCCGACAAGACCGTTTCGGATCGTTCCGCCGTGAGGACCGGACCTGGTCGCTTCTCGTTCAGAATCACGCTGACAGTGGCCATGTTGTTGCTCCTGTTTCGGGGAATGGCGAGATGAGTCTACGAACCTGCTTCTCGATAATTCAATCAGTTTTTCGAGAACGTGAATGGTAACAGCGTCAAACCGGCGTTCTCAGGACTTGACGGTTTCGTTTAGCCTCCGCGCGATCCGGTGCCTGACCCTTTTCTCAACGATCCCCTGTCTCATCCGGTCGGAATGGATTCCATGTGGCGACGAGTTCCTTGGTCGATTGTGGTTTGCTCGGTCCTGTTGATGGGACTGGGGCTGTCAGGCATTGCGCGCGGCGATGAGTTGTCTGGTCGAGGGATCTTCTTCAATTCCCAAGTTCTCTGGGTCTGCCTGTCATTGCCGGCGATGTGGGTCGCGACGCTGGTTCCCTTTCGCTTGTTGAAGCCGCTGGCGTATCCCGTGTTTTGGGTCAGCCTGCTGTTGCTCGTCGTCGTGTTGTTGATGCCCAGCGTG
>JANNDA010001202.1:0-1839 GCA_031387195.1 Planctomyces sp.
GCTTCGGGCTTGTATGAAACGGCCTGCGGGGAGTTCTCCCCGACCCATGAATAATTCCGGCTAACGCCCTCCGGTTCGCCTGCGCAGCTTGCAACACGGGTCTACTTAGCTCCCCAATGACTTCAACGCGTCAATCATTGATTGCGGCGTGAATCGGTAAACCGCCACTGCCGTGATCGACACGAACGCAATCCATAAGCAGACGTCGAGCAACAACGACGGCGTGAGGCGGCGATCCAATTTGCGATAGCGGAAATAGATCGTCGCACCGGAAATAATCGGCAGCATCAGTGCCTGTGCCGAGCCGCCGAAGACCACCATCCAGGCCGGCTCTTTGAATGCCAAAAACAGCAGCAGTGCGATCACCGGAAACACCATCGTCAGTCGATGAATGACGTTCGCTCGCTGCTGCGGCGTGGTGTAACGGACGGCTCCCGAAAGGCTGAGAAAATCCGCCACGAGCCGCGAGTTACCCGCACACGACAAGTACAGCGTCTTGAAGAGGACGGCTCCCGCACCGATCAAAAACACAACCTCGGTCCAATGACCAAAGGTGTCCACAAACATGTGTGACAACGTCGCGATCATGTCCTTGCCTTGCGGTGTTAGACCTTGAGAGTGCAGGACCGTCGCCCCCATGAAATAAAACGCCAACGTCGAGATCGTGAACACGATCATGCTGACCCACGCATCCAAGTTCATGACCCGAATCCAACCGCGAGCCCGTTTGGCCCAGGCGTCGCTGTCATCACAGCGGCCCGCATAGCGCGCGTAGCCTTTCTCCAAACACCAATACGGATAGTAAAACAGTTCCGACGCTCCCACGCCGGTGATGCCAAACACACTGAAGGCGGCCGCGACTCCAGCAGCCGGCAAACCAAACTTCAGCCCGTTCGCAACGTCCGGCCACGGGATCGGAAAATTGGTGGCGGGCAACGCGCATGCGGAACCGACCGTGATCAAAGTCACGCCCACAACGAGTGCCGTCGTGATGATCTCAATCCGTCGATAACTGCCGCTCCACAACAACAACATCGCCACCACGCAGGTCAGCACGGCCCACGGAAACTCCGGCCGGCCATTGATCGCCGAAGCCAGCCACGGAGCAAATCCCTCAAACAGACCTGCGATCTGCACCGACACGTTCGGGAACGCCAGATTCAACGACTGCCCCACCGTCCCGGTCATCGCTCCGAGCTGAAAGATGGTCGAGAGCATCATCAACAGCCAACACCACACAATCCAATGAGCGCCCAAACGCGGCCCAGCAAGCTCATTGATCGCACCCAGCGTCGGCTTCCCCGATGAAATCGCATAACGACCGAGTTCGGTTTGCACGAAGACCTTGACAACGCAGCTAAACAGAATCAGCCACAAGAAAACGAAGCCATGTTCCGCCCCCAGCTTCGTCGTGAGCAGCAACTCTCCTGAGCCGACGATCGTCCCAGCCAGAATGATCCCCGGCCCAATCTTTTTCAGTGCGGCCCACAATGAGACCGGTGGTTCCTGAATCGCCTCTTTGGGCAGGGCATACGGATCGTACTCAGCAGCGTCGGACATGAGCGGTGTCTCTCCGAAAATCGAAATGAAGTCCGCACATGTTCCAAGCTTGCGTGAGCAAAGCAAGCGACACGACAGCACTCGATGAATGCCTCGCGCGGCTTGGTGTGAGACAGGAGAGCGGGATGGCGTCAGCCTCCCGGTTTGTTCTCGATACCACCGGGGGGCTGACGCTGAGATTACCGTCGCCACTCGCGTCGGTCGCGGCGAAAACCCGGAAGAGAAAACGCTCCCCGTCGCCAAGGACGCTCGCATCGTGCTCGACGGCAACGAGAGCAA
>JANNDA010001285.1:0-4118 GCA_031387195.1 Planctomyces sp.
CAGGCGAAGACGATTTGCATGGGGAGCTCAGGGGGCAGATTGCAGAGGAACAATTAAGAATCTGAGATCTCAGATTTGATGCGCCCGACAAGAACCAGGTAGCGTGGGCTTCAGCCCACGGGGAAGTGTTAATTCCCAGTAAACGTGGGCTGAAGCCCACGCTACTTTTGACTTTTGTCGGGCGCGTCAAATCTCTACACACTCATAACGGCAGCTTCGTTTCTAGCAGCAACAAAGCCGCCGTCATGTCTCCGATGAACGCCAATATGACTCCGACAAACAACACACCGGTCGCCGCCTGCGTGTTTCGGTACTTCAAGATTCGCCACACCATCAGGCTCACACCGATCGGCCCGATGACTCCGGCCAGCCAACGCAGGCCGAGCCATGTTTTCGGAACAGCAACAAAGCTCAGGCTTTGTTCGACGGTATCAAAGGCTCCATTCCACAGCATGAGCAGCACCGTTGCGGAAGCAATCAGCCGTAAGACTCCGGAAATTCCCAGGATCAGATTGAGTCGCTTCAGCGGTTCAATCGACATCGTCGGGGTCGTCAAATACCAGTGCCCAAGCAACATGCTCACAACCGAACCGCCCAAGACTGCCGAGCCGATGAACTCTGATGCAAACGCGATGAGTGGGTGACACCCAGGAGCCACCAATGGGACGCCGATTTTAATAATCGTGTCACTCACAACGAGCATAATCGTGTCACTCACAACGAGCATGTAGCCGTCGTGACCAGCACCACTATCACACCACATCCAAATCCACGAAGCCGACAGGACCAGAATGCCAAACCCAATTCGCTCCGCACCGACACGACGTTCCAAAGTCCAAAACGCAGAACCAACAAACCCCAAGAAAGCGAGGACACCTGCCGGCAAACTTGCCATCAGCGGCGATGGCAATGCGGCGGCGAATTCCGTCTCGCCTGCCTCGCGAATTGCCGACTGAGCGTCCATGGCGTCACTCAATGCCGCGAGCACGCCCAGCCCCATGACCACCAACATCTGAATCCGGAAGAACCCAGAGGTGACTTGCCGGCGCGGCATCAGTGCCCACATCAGGCTCATGCCGCAGATCAGGCGCAACGCAAACTGAGCAATCATGGGCGGCAACTACCTTCGATTGATCAGCGACATGACTTCCGCGCGGCTCGATTGATTCGTGAGGAACAGCCCGCGAACCGCGCTGGTGATCGTGATACTGCCCGGTTTGCGGACGCCGCGGATTGTCATGCAGGAGTGTTCCGCCTCAAGCACGACGACGACTCCTTTCGCATCCAGTTCGCGATGCAGCAGGTCGGCGATCGTGTGCGTCATCCGTTCTTGAACTTGCGGGCGTTTGGAAACTTCCTCGACCACGCGAGCCAGTTTACTCAGTCCGGCGATCTTGCCGTTCGGCAAGTAGCCGACGTGAGCCTTGCCGATGAACGGCAACAAGTGATGCTCGCACATGCTGTTGAAGGTGATGTCGCGGACGAGCACCAGTTCGTCGTATTCCTCGGAGAAGACTTTTTGCAGATGCCGGCCCGGATCGGAATGCAGCCCGGAAAAGAGTTCCGCATACATCCGCGCGACTCGGCTGGGGGTGTCGAGCAGCCCCTCGCGATTCGGATCTTCGCCGACCGCCGCGAGAATTTCGCGAACGGCTCGCTCGATGCGCGGGAGATCGACAGTCGAAGTAGTCTCAGGTTGATCGCTCACTTTGCCGTCGTTTCTTCGATCCGGAGGAATGCCGATTTCAGAAACAAAACGCCATCGGACGGGCTTCCGTTCCGATAGCGAATCGCATCACGGGCGGGATTGTAGACACACGCCGGGTGATTTGGAAAAGAGAGGCCACGCGCTTCGTGGACTTGTTTCCCCCGCAGGCCAAACCTCGCGAGTGCGTGCGGGTTGTGAGGGATCACTTCGATTCGCGAAGGCGCGTGCCGATCCAAAAGAGGGCGATGCCGATCGTCGTACAGACGGGCATGACGATCAGCCGGAAGCCGAAATTCAATTGATAGAGGATGATCAACGGCAGAAACGCCAGCACGGCGATCTGAAGCAACATGCCGATAGTTTGTCGCATAAAGGACGACTCGATGACGTTCATTGGGGGACGGTGAAGAGGGCTTTATACTCCGTCGTCGCGAAAGGGTGAAACGCGACGACGAATGGCCCTTATGAGTCATTGAGATTTTTCTGAGAGTCCGAAAGTTATGATCGAGAACCTCGACCGATACGCCCGCCAGATACGGTTTACGCCACTGGGCGAAGAGGGCCAGCGTCGGTTGCTCCGCAGTCGGGTCTTGCTTGTCGGATGCGGAGCGCTGGGGACCGTGTTGGCGGAGACGCTGACTCGCGCGGGAGTGGGGCATCTGCGGATTGTCGATCGCGATTTCGTCGAGATCACGAATTTGCAGCGGCAAGTGTTGTTTGACGAAGACGATGTTGCGGCCCAAACACCGAAGGCGATCGCGGCGGTCGAGAAGTTGAAGCGAATCAATCGCGACGTCACGCTGGAGCCGATTGTCGCCGACGTCGATTGCCACAACATTCGCGAATTGGCTCGCGACGTGGATTTGATTCTCGATGGGACTGACAATTTTGAAACGCGGTTCTTGGTCAACGATCTTTCGCTGGAGTTGAATATCCCTTGGGTTTACGGCGGTTGCATCGGCAGTCATGGGCAATTGATGGCGATCTTGCCGGGGCAGACGGCCTGCTTGCGTTGCGTCATCGAATCGCCCCCTGATCCGGGCGCGTCGGAGACTTGCGAGACGGCGGGGATTTTGGGGCCAACCGTGAATGTGATCGCCTCGTGGCAGGCGTTGTTGGCGATGAAGATTCTCGCCGGACATCTCGATACGGTGCCGCGCGTGTTGACGGTGATCGATCTTTGGGATCACACCTTCCGATCTTTGGATGTCAGTGAGTTGCGATCCAAAGGCGATTGCCCGGCGTGTCATCGCGGCGAACGATTGTGGTTGTCAGGCGAACGAGGCTCACGGTCCACCGTGTTGTGCGGGCGTAACGCCGTTCAAGTGGCACCAAGTGCTCCGTCAAACTTGTCGCTCGAAGAACTCACGCAGAAGTGGCAGGGAAACGGCACGATTACTCACAATCCCTACTTGGCCAAGTTGGTGTTGAATGGCGGTGAATTCGAGTTGACCGTATTCCGCGACGGTCGAGCGATCGTCCGGGGAACTCAAGAGATTGCGGTCGCTCGCGCGATGTATTCCCGGTATGTCGGCGGGTGATTTCGCCGTGTTGTTTCTCAACCGTTGTAAAGCGTCCGCCCTCGCTCACGCTTCGGGTTACATGATTCGGAAAGTTATTTCGGTCCCATTCATCAGGAGGCGATCATGACTTCAATCAATCTGGAAAACGACATGCAATTGGCAACGTTTGGTGGCGGCTGTTTTTGGTGTTTGGAAGCGGTCATTGAGCAGCTACGCGGTGTCCAGAAAGTGGAGTCTGGGTACTGCGGAGGCCAAGTCACCGATCCCACGTACCAGCAAGTCTGCACCGGTACGACGGGACATGCCGAGGTCATTCAAGTCACGTTCGACCCCAATCAGATTTCCTATCGCGAAATTCTCGAAGTCTTTTTTGCGATGCACGATCCCACGACGCTCAACCGTCAGGGAGCGGACGCAGGCACGCAATATCGTTCGGTGATCTTCCATCACGACGAATTGCAGCGACAGATCGCTGACGCCACGATTGCCGAGTTGAATGAGACTCAAACTTGGACTCGACCGATCGTCACTCAGGTGTTTTCTGTTGAGACGTTCTACCCCGCCGAGAGCTACCACCAAGGCTACTTTCGCGAGAACTCCTATCAGCCGTACTGCCAAGCGGTCATCTCACCCAAGGTGTCGAAGCTACGGCAGAAGTTTGCGGACAAGCTTCGCGGTGGATGATCTGAACGCGGGCTCCAGCCCGTTTCACTAGCACGACGCGCCAGCGAGTGGTGCTGCTCTGAACCACTCGCTGGCGCGTCGTGCTGGTACGTGATCAGGAATCATCCGGACTACCGTGCTTCGGATTCCAATTTGTAATCGCTGATCTTTTTGTGGAGCGTGTTGCGATTGATTCCCAAGCGATCGGCGGTTTTCGTTTGAGT
>JANNDA010001291.1:0-1684 GCA_031387195.1 Planctomyces sp.
TCTGCACTCGCTGCTCGACTTGCTGGATGTGCTCGGCGGGGGGAATGTTTTCGGGCAGAGTGCCGCCGATGCGTTGAATCGCGGCGCGGACTTCCTTGCCAACATCGTTGTGCGTTTGGATTGCGCGCTGCTCGCCGCGAACGCCTTCGCGAGCCAGTTTCTCGCGAGTCTGCGTCATGCGGAATTGATTGGCCGCGAGTTCGGTCGCATCCATGCGGTCCATCAAGTTGTCTTTGGCGGGAATTCGCTTCCGCAGTCAAATGGCCTCGCTTCCCCGCCCGCCGTACAGCCCCTTGTAACCCGCGTCGTGAAAGATGCCGAAGTGCTGGCTCTGAACTCCCGCCTGTCGCGCCGCTCCCGACAACATCTTGAATTCTTCCGACGCCTGCTTGCGAAGTTCCAATCGTTCCAGGTCCGCAGCCTGCTGATCGGAGAGTTCCTGCCTCCGCGTCTGAATGGCAAAATACTTTTGCGCCAGCGCGATTTCCGGCTTTCGAGGATCCCCGTTCTGAGCAATCAAGTAGCAGGCGAACCGGGACAACTGAAAGTCAGGGACTTCTCGCTGTCCGCCCTTGCCGACGGCGATCATTTTGCGCGCGCAAAATGATGATCCGCCTCGTTTCCAGATTGCTCGCAAGAGTTTATGGCCTTGGTGATGGCCTTCTCGAAACTCCGCCAGTGGTTGTAACCCAGCAACGGTTGTAGCTCACGAGCACTCCAGTATTCGGCCCCGTGCGCAGTAATCTGTCTCAGCGATTCAAAGGGCTGATCGCCAATCGCGGGCAGGTTCTCAGACGACATGCGAACTCCCTTCCAAAAGCGATTCAACACGGGACGATCGACCGCGACAGATTACCGGTTGGCAACGCAGTCATGAACTGTCGAATGTTGTGTCACAGCAACTGACCATCGCGCGTGGTTCGTACCCGCGTGTCGAGGACATCATCCCGCCCGCCAATTCCGCCAAGACTCGGCTGAGTCTGTCCGCCGAGGACTTGTCGTTCTTGCTGGAGATCGTCCCGCGATTGCCGACAGAGACCGATCAGCAAGGACGGATCACGCTGGACCTCAATGGCCAAGTCGCGATGCTCGCGAAGGGAGACGGCCCGTCGCCAGTCACTCAAGTTGTATTGCGCAATTCACATCGCAGCGGCGACGAAATGCGGCTCAATACGGATCGCCAGTTCTTGGTTCGGGCAGCGCAACTCGGCTTTCACGAGATCGAATTGCATGGTTCCGAATCCCCAGTCGTCTGCCGCGATGAGCGCCGCATCTACCTTTGGTCTGTGCTCGAAGAAGCAGCCGCTTTGACGACCGGCCCGGACTCTGTCCAACTCGAATCCCCGCTCAACAAGACCTCGCATCGCCCCGCGCGGAGTGTTCCGCCGCCTCGCCGAACACGACAACAACCCAAAGAAAGGACTCCCCCACCCATGCCTCACAATCGCATCGCCGAAACGCTCGCGGCCTCGGCTCCGCCACCGGCTAACGGATCGGCCTCACCACCGCCGATTCACAATGGCGATCACGACCCTCCCGGCAGCTTCAACGCCATCCTGCAACAGGCCGAGACGGCGAAGACTTCACTGCACGACGCTTTCGCCCAGATCAATCACCTGATCAGCTCGCTGAAGCGTCATCGCCGGCAGTCGAAGCTCATGCAGACCACGCTCGCGTCGCTCAA
>JANNDA010001350.1:0-4437 GCA_031387195.1 Planctomyces sp.
GGTGACTTTGCCGTCAGCGCGTCCGCCAGCGATTGCAACGCGCGCAGAGCGGACTGCTCGCGTTCGCGGGTTTCGTTGTCGAGCAGTTTGTCTTGCAGTCGCTGAGCGGCTGACGAGAGATCAATCGCCGCGCGGTCCAATGTCAACTTGACTGCTTCAATGTCGCCGAGCGTTTCCGCCAATTGACGAGCCCCCTCCGCGAGCCCCTGTTCGGCACCTCCCAAATTCAGCACCGCTTTGGAAAGCGGCCGAGTCCACTTGCCCGCCTTTTGTTGTTCGTCCGCAAGCCGGTTCGTTTCTTCAATCACCGTCTTTTGCTGCGTCACCAATTCTTTGACCGCCTGGGCCAACTCGTCCGCTTTCTCCGCCAGTTGTTCCCGCTCCGCCTGACGTCGAGCATCAGCCAGTTCACGTTGAGTCTGTTCCAAATCATCCAGCGCCTCTTGCTGCTCACCGGTACTTTGAGGCAACTGCTTCTCGTCCAGTCGCTGTTCCGCTTGCTGCATGTGCTTGGCCGAGCGTCGCAAGGAATCCAGCGAATCACCCGCCGGTTGCGACTTCATTCGCGAGGCCAATTCGTTGGCTTGAGACTTCGTTTCCGCCTGTTTCTCTTGCAGTTGTTTTGCTTTGTCAGCGAGTTGCTCCGGAGTCAGCGAGTCCAGCGACGCGGCTCCCTTTTGAGTTTCATCAAGGAGCTTTTGTTGTTGTTCACGCAATGCGTCGAGTTGTGTTTCCAACTCTTTCAGATCGTGAACCGCATCGCCCGCGGTTGCCGTCGGTGTCTGTTCCAATTTCTCGGCCAGAGCCTTCAGTTCCGCCGCCAGTTTCTGCTGCGTCTGCCCCGCTTGGCCGAGGTTGTTGGTCGCCACTTCCTGAGCCGCCTCGCGCGCTTTCGCGGCGAGTCCGCGTTGATCGAGTTCTTCGCCCACTTCGTGTGCCGTTCGAGCGGCCGATTCGTTGTCGGCGTTGGCCTGCTCGGCGGAATTCTTCAGACGCTGCCGCAGTTGTTCGATCCGCTCGGCCTGACGAGCTTGTCGATCCGCCAGCTTGGCGACATCCGCTTGCTGCTGACTCGATAGTTGCGACGCCGTCTGGCCGATCGTGCTCGGTGCGAGTTCGGCGGTCTCTCGATTGAGTCCCTCCTGAAGCATCGTCAGTTCGGCGATCTCGCGAGCCAACTCGCGACGATCGCGCCACTGAGTCAAATTGCGAACGAGCCCGTTGAGAGTGCTCAGAATCTCCGATTGTTTGATACCGACATCCGCCAGATCGCCGCTCAGTTGAGGCGAGCGGACATTTTCGTTTTCTATCGCCTGTTGTTTGACGATGCGGCCCAGCGCGCTTTCCAAATGCGGCAACGTCTGCTGACCCAAGCCATCAATCGCCTGAGCAATCTCCGTCAGGCGACGTCGAGTGACATCGTCCGTCAGTTGATTTGCTTCCAATTCGGCGAGCAAGAGGGTCGCTCGTGCGGCAACACCATCGCTCTGACCGATCAAACGGCTGTTGATTTGCCGCTGATCCAAGTCCACTCGCTTGAGGCTGTCTCGATCTTGAGGGCGCAGCTCGCCGGCTTTCTCCGCCTGAACGCGGAGTTCGTCCACTTGGTCTTTAGCCTGCGACTCGCGCGTCGCCAGCGTTTCCAAATCGTGCAACAGCAAGTCAAGCCGGTTGGCAATCTCCGTCGCTTTCGCCTCGGCAGTGACCACCGTCAGCGTGCGTGCGGAACTGCGGCCAACTCGTGCTTCACCAATGTTGCAGAAGTCTGCACCGATCGCTCGCACAATCAGACGATCGCCCGGCGTGAGCGACAGTTCGGCCAACGACCATTGCGTCCTAAACAACGCTTCCTTTTGCGGAGCGTCATTCAAAGAAGATTCGACATTGAGCACGTTCTGAAAATCGCTCTCGGCCAATGTCGTCTTTCGCTCCGCGAAAGAACGTCCTTTCGCGGAGCGAAAGGCGCCACTGGCACTGATCCGGGGGCTGACGCCACCCGGCTCGCTTGTTGTCGTTGCTGAAATCGATGACTTTGCTTCCGCCGATTCCATCTGATATTCGATCGCCACCTCTTTGAGTCGCCGTTCATCTTTCGCGGTTGCTCGCAGACTCACGATCGCGCTCGGAGTGACGAGCTGGTCGGTCGCAGGTAATTCGAGGTTGACCACTGGCGGCGGATCGGTGATGCCGACAATCTCGAGTTGCAGCGCCGATGTGTTTTCAAACCCGTCTCGGTCAATCAGCGACAAGCGATGCGTCAGCGAACCCGACTTCGTGACGGTGACTTCAAACTCGATCGAAGGCTTTTTCGTGTCGTTCTTGTCGCCCTTCTTCTTCGCCGCGTCATTCGGTTTGACGACCCGGCCCGGCAGCGGTTCTGAGCGAGCGGGGTCATGCCATGTTGCGGAGCGAACCGGTCGATTCGCGCGCGCGGTGATTTGTAGTCGTGTGCCGACAACCGCGCGCAGTTGCGTCGCGTTTTCGGGAGCCGTCGTACTTGGTTCGCCCGTGTATTCCGGCGGAATCAATTTCGCGCGGAACGATTCGATCTTCACCGGCGGGACGATCTCCAACGTCTGCCACGGCATCTCGTGATCGTCGCCCCCCACCGCTCGCAGTTCGATTGTCCCCTCGTCAATCGGAAGGCGAACGGCAGCCGCCTCGCGCGGTTGATCGGCTGACGTTCGCAACGTCGTCGTGCGCAGTGCCTCGGTTTGTGATGCGGCACCTCGTCGGCGAAACTCCAACAGCACAGGCTGAGGCAGCGTCCCGCGAGCGTTCACGACAAACAAATCCAGCGGCTGTCCCTGCACCGTGCGAATCGGTTTTGACGTCGAGGCTTCAATCGGCTTGAGGTCTCCGGTGACCAGTTGCAGTTCCACTTGCTTCGGCCAAGCTCGATCACCAAACGGCCAGAACAGGCGACTCAACGCCGTCGAAGCAATGGCCGAGTTCGTCGCCGTGAGCAAGAGGCTCAGACCCAGAACGCCGATCGCCAGTAGCATCGCACGCGTCGATTCATGGCGGTCCAACGCCGACGTGAATTCCACGTCAGCGGCATCAACCGTCGTCTGTTCGATCAACCGCCGCTGCAATTCCGGCGAGCCGAGATTCGGACTGACGCCGTGTTCTAAGAATTCGACCGCCGTCGCCAGACGCCCCCGAAACTTCGGAAATTGCTGTTCAAGGTGCCCAGCCAAGACCACGTTGGACCAGCCACATTGCAGCGGTGAAATCAGTCTCCGCCAAACCGAGAACCCCACCGCCGCCGTGATCGCACCGAGCAAACCGGCTCGCAGCCAGCGATCATCGAAATGCCAGCGCCAGTCCAACAGACCGACGACCAGCAAGCCCACCGTCAACCAAACGACAACCCAACTCAAGCCCGTCAGCCACAAGAGGCGACGGATTTGGAGTCGTAGTTTCGCCAGTTGGTCGAGCAGTGGATGCGACATGGGGACTTCTTCACGAACGGTCCCACTAACTCGAAGCGTTAGCGAGGGCGAGCGTTCCAAAACGCTTCTTGACAGACCACGTCAGCTAAACGCTCGCCCTCGCTAACGCTTCGGGTTAGTGATTTCTGCGGATCGTTATCCATAAATCTCATGAGCCTGCTTGTGTTCGAGCCGCTTCGCGCGGATCAATCCGCCCGCCAGTTTCTCGCCATTCGGGTCGAGATAGACTCGGCCAGTCGATTCACCGCCGCCGGGTCGGACTTCCAGCACATGGATGTTGAAGATGAAGGCGGTCTCCGACGACGCTTGAAACCAATGCACGTTGTCTTTGTCGTCGGAGACGGACGAAGTTTCGCCCGCCTTGAACGGGCGATCGACGGTCGACTTGATGAGGATGTGATCTTTCTCGTCTTTAAGCCGATCGAACAGCCGCCCGCGCATGTCTCCTTTGAGAATCAGAAACGCCGTCGCCATGTTGTTGTGCCCGTGCGGCACGACGGAGCGACCTTTCTTCAACGCGAACACCTGCCGTCCAAAGACATAGTCCGTCGGCAAACCTTCCACCTTGGGAAACTTTGGCCGCAAGCTGCTTGCCCCGTTATCGCTGATCTTCAGGTCTTTCGTGATCGCCTCGAAGTCGATCAGCTTGAGCACGTCGGCGACATCGATCTTTTGGAAGAGTGCTTCGACCTGCTTTTGCCATTCGACCTGTGGGATCTTTTGACCGCGAACATCCGCCGCCAACGAGTTCACGTCAGCCAGCCACTTGATCGCCGTCGGCTTGATCTCGTCGGCGAAGGCGTCTTGCCGGAACACCGTCTCCAGCAACGAATAGCTCAGCAGTGATCCCAATGTGTTGCGAGCAAACTCGCGGCGATTCAGCTCAGTCATCATGGCTTCCTTTTGATTTCGTGCTGCCTCGCACGGGCGAGGATAGCACTAACCCCACCGAGCCTGCCTCAGTGGTTTTTGGGCTTTTGCA
>JANNDA010000440.1:0-2673 GCA_031387195.1 Planctomyces sp.
GATCCAGCAACACGTCGCGCGAATCGTCGGCAACGAAATCCTGTGCCGGTTTGAGGATGCCGCGCGATTGCCGGCGCTGGCCGGAGAGATCGCGTTCACGACCGACAGCTTCGTGGTCTCGCCGCTGTTCTTTCCGGGCGGAGACATCGGCAAGCTGGCCGTGTTCGGAACGGTCAACGATTTAGTTGTGGCGGGAGCGCGGCCGCGCTGGTTGAGCCTGTCGCTCATCATCGAAGAGGGTCTGCCGACGGAGCTGCTGCGTCGCGTGCTGGAGAGCGTTGCCAGCGCGGCAGAGTCGGCCGGTGTCGCGGTCGTGGCTGGCGACACCAAGGTTGTCCCGCGCGGGGCGGTCGATCAACTGTTCCTCAACACATCGGGCATCGGCGAACTGATCGAACCAGCTCCGGCCGGACCGTCCGCGATCGAAGTCAGTGATGAATTGCTGGTCACGAGTCACGTTGGCCAGCACGGCGTCGCGATCTTGGCCTGCCGAGAAAACTTGGGCTTCGAGCCGCCGCCGCAAAGCGACTGCGCGTCGTTGTGGGAAGCGGCTCAGGCGTTGCGCGATGCGGGCATTCCTGTGCGAGCGATGCGAGACGCGACGCGCGGCGGCGTGGGAGCCGTGCTGCACGAGTGGGCTTCCGCCTGCGGACACACGTTGGCGATCGAGTCTTCGGCGATTCCGGTCTCTCCGGAAGCTCGCGGCATTTGTGAGTTGCTCGGCTTGGACCCGCTGTTTCTCGCCAATGAAGGGATGATGGTCGTCGCTGTGCCGAGCGGAATGGCCGATCGCGTCTTGACCGCCTGGCAGCGACTGCCGCAACACCAATCCGCCCGGCGCATCGGCGAGGTTCGTGCGCGAACCCTCTCCCCCGTAGTGATCCAACGCGGTCTGGGCGGCGAGCAAGCACTCGACGAACCGATCGGTGCCGCATTGCCACGAATTTGCTAACCCGAAACTAACCCGAAGCGCAAGCGAGGCCCGGAGAATCGCCTCGCTTGCGCTTCGGGTTGGTGTTTGACACACTGTCACAGACACCCGCCGTCGATGCACAGTTCGAGCTAAGCACCATCGCAGTCAGCCTGTGGCGGCACGCGGCCTCCCGTTTCGATGCCGTGAAAGGCACGCGAGCCGCGTGCGCTACGCCGTCCGGCCATCAATCGCATCACAAGTACGGAGAACAGAGCCGCGCTATTCCATCGCGAAGTTTGATCGGCAGACTGCGCCCGTCGACGTCGGCCAAGCTGACCGGCTGGGCGTGTTGCAGCTTGGTCCGAACCATGTTCGTGAGTACGGTCGCCAGTTCCCGGTCATAGCACTCCAGATTGAATTCAAAATTCAGACGCAGGCTGCGAGGATCCCAGTTGGCGGAGCCGACAAATGCTGCGACGCCGTCCACCAGCAACACTTTGGAATGATCGAACGGCGGCGGCGACAGCCACACGCGGCAACCTCGCTCCAGCACTTGCCACAGCAAGGCGGTCGAGGCCCATTGGACGTAAACCAAGTTGTTCTGTTGAGGCAGGACGATCTCGACGGCGACGCCCCGCATGGCGGCCACGTTCAACGACGTGATCAAGGCCGCGTCCGGCAAGAAATAGGGTGTCATCACGAGGATGGAAGAGCGGGCGCTGGCGATCGCGCCGAGCAGCGTGAGTCGGAAACTCTCGAAGTTCTCGGCGGGATCGTCCGGGAGACCGCGTGCCAGAATCGGACCATCCGGTTCGATGTCCGCGAACCACTTCTCGCCCGTCAAAAGTTCGTCGGTGCAAAACGCCCAGTCGTCGGCGAACACTTCTTGAAGCTGATTCACGACCGGGCCGGTCACGCGAAAATGCAGATCCTGCACCGGATGACTCGACTGCCACGACAGGCAATTGCCCTCGCGGATGTTGAGCCCCCCAGTGAAACCGATTCGTCCGTCAACGACCATGATCTTGCGATGGGTCCGCAGGTTCGTGAATCGAAAACGCCAGGGGATCGACGTCGGCTGAAAGTTGGCGCAAGGAATCCCGGCGCGGCGCAGCAGTCGCGGCATCGTCGGCCAACTGTAGCGTGCTCCCACGTCATCGATCAGCACACGGACTGCGACTCCCCGCACCACCGCGCGTTGCAGCGCGTCGAGAAACAATTGGCCGGCCCGATCGTTGTCGAAGATATAGGTGCTGAGCGTGATGCTGTGGCTCGCGGAGTCGATCGCTTGAATCATGGCGGGGAACGCCTGGTCGCCATTCAGCAGCGGTGAGACTCGATTGCCGTGCAACAGCGGTCGGCCGGTCAGACTGCCCACCATGTGTACCAGCGACTTGAGATGCGAGCCGTCCGCTCCGAGTGCTTGATCGACCAACTCCTCAGAGCATTGGCACAAGCTCGGCGATGCTTCGAGGCGCGGGCGGTCCAAGCGCAACGATCGGGCACGCCGCTGAATCCGATTGATGCCGAGCCAAACATACAAACCGCTGCCCACGATGGGAGCCAACCAGATCAGCCCCACCCAGGCGATGGCCGCACGAGTGTCCCGCTTGTGCAACACCGCATGACCGGAGGCCAGAGCCGCCACGACGACATCGAACAGCACCGCCAAGTACGGCCAGAATTGAAGAAGCTGATCAAACACAGCGAGGCACAACCTTTCCGACACACGAGCAAAGTCGCCGAGTCACTCCGTGACT
>JANNDA010001374.1:0-1929 GCA_031387195.1 Planctomyces sp.
ACCTGCATCGCCCGCTTTCCAGACGGCGTCTCCGTGAAGGAACTCGACCGACTTCACCCCGGTCTCGCCGCCAGCCCGTCGTTCCAACATCGACTGCAAGACTTCGAGAGCGTGGAACAGATAGATCTCGACCGAGCCGCGATCGAAGCCGAACGTGACGACCGCTTCTTTGAACGGTGTGCCAACGGTTGGCTCGATCTCGGGCCGACGCCACGTCACGGGAAGCGACGATCCGGCCATCAGCCCAAACTTCAACTCCTTCGCCGTCGCGACCATCTTCGCGGCGAGCGTGTGATCGTAGGACAGATGCTTGTCCACGAAGACCGGCACGCTGCGTCCCGCCTTTCGGAAGACCTCGACAATCTGCTCGAAGAACTCGGCACGAGGATAGAGGACTTGCCCACGTTCGTTCACCGGATAGTCGCCGTGTTCGATGATGAGCAGCACGGCATCGACATCGAGTCCGTTCTTCCCACCGAGTGCTTCGGGAATCGACTTCGCCAGCTCAATGCCATGATCGAAGCAGACCTTTGGCCCGAGATCGTTCTCGGGCTGCTGATGGTTCCACATGCGAACCAACTCGAACGGCGGCTGGTGATGAAACCCGTTCCGCGTGTAGCCGTGAATGAACCGTCCCGCGATGTGGTAGGCGTGCGAGCGCAGCCGGTAGATCGAGTTGATCGCCGCCACACGCGGTCTCTTCCCCGAGGCCTCTCCCACACGAACGGCCTGCTCTTGCGCGACCGCTTCCGGCGCGAGACTCATCGCACTGACCCCCGCCAATCCCAGCGAGGACGTCGCCAAGAAATCACGACGACTGAGCGAACCAAGTGGGGCTGACATGGTGAGGACTCCCGGTGACGTTTTGAGTTGCGAACGACCAAGGAGAGCGTAGTTTGGCCTCAGCGGCCGAGCAACGACCGCGAAGTCCGAACCAATTCAACTCCAACGGAAAACACGGGCAAGCGAGACGCTTACCCTACGTGTTTCAACAGACGGCCCTACCGTTGGGCGATCACTTCACAGATGCGGACGCCGAACTTGCCTTCGACGACGATCACTTCGCCGCGTGCGACCAAGCGACCGTTGGCGAGGATGTCGATCGGCTCGCCCGCTTCTTTGTCGAGCGAGACGACCGAGCCTTCTCGCAATTGAAGCAGCTCTTCGATGGTCACTTCCGCGCGGCCGAGTTCGAGCGAGACATCGAGTTCGATGTCACCGAGCGATTCCAATGAAACGCCGCCCGGCGCAGAAGTGGCGGGAGCCGCATCGAACGCCGCGAATGGAAAGGGGTGCCCCACGGTGTTGGTGGTGGCATCGATCGTGGCGAACGAGTCGTCACGCAACGAGAGAGCATCTGCCAACTGTTGCTCCATCTGTTGCAGTCGTTGGTCGGCGTTGAGCAAATCGCTCGGCCAAACGAACTCAGCCAGCGCGTCCGCGTCCTCCAGCCTGTCAATCGCTCCCTCCGCGAACGCCGTATTCTGCAAATGCTGCACGTCACCGGGGCCGAGCGGTTCTCGCGAGACCACATCCGAACGAACCGAGTGCTGCCGTTCACGCGCGGCGCGCAGCAGCGTTTCGATCTCGTCGGTGGTGAGCGATTTTTGAGTCGGTTGGCTCACGGGGAAACTCGGAAACAGGACGACCGGCAGAAGAAAGTAGACCGGTCACTCCGTGACCGGAATCTTCGAGTCACGGAGTGACTCGTCTACTTTGGGGTAAGCGATTTCTTGACGCTCGCGCGGAGAGGCAACGGGTGATGAGTGCGGCGGCGGATATATGTCGCCATCGAACCTTCCGTCAATGCGTCTGCGAGCGACTCCACGTATACTCCCGCCCGCCCGCTGGCACGCCGCAGCACGGCTTAGAGGGCATTTCAAAACGAGCGCTTTGTCAAACCACGATTTTGGGCTGACTCTGTGAGCG
>JANNDA010001379.1:0-23017 GCA_031387195.1 Planctomyces sp.
AAAAGAACTAGGCTCTGTCCCGTAAATCCGTAGGACGGGCACTCCTGCCCGTCGAATCACCGTAAAATGACGGGCAAGAGTGCCCGTCCTACGAGGTCTCTACCATTTGCGGGACAGAGCCTAGTCATTTCGTGGTGGCCATCTCAGATCGCACTCACCGAAGTCATCACGGAAGTGGTGTGAATTCCGTTCGTGAGGCGACGGAACCTGCTGCGACCCAAGCGTTCGCTGTCTCGCGAATCGTGGCAAATTGCACGTAAGGCAACGTGGCCATGTGGTTGGCCCATAGTTCAATGTCGGCGACATCGTCAGCAGTGTCTCCAACCGTCAGCGTGTCCGGCGCGACATTCACCGTGGCACTCGTCACTGGCTCATCATTACCAACCAAGCCCACGCCTAATGCGGCAGCAAAACGCTCGATGCCACCAAGAGTTCGATGTCCGTCACCGACGGCAATCAGGCTCTCAGTGCGATCGTGCCTTTTCCAAAATGGTGCGTTGTAAGGCCGCCAAAGGCCATAGGCTCGATCGTCGGCCGCCGGAATAGGATGCCCTCCGACTAACACGAGCCCCCATAAAACTCTCGGTTGAAAACTTGAGCCATCACTCGCGACCAGTGGCGAACGCAGACTGGCAATCTCATCGACCAACAATCCAGAAATGACGCTTGTTGGCCGGCCAGACATGGCGGTAATGAGTGCATGACATTCCGCACGATCAGGGCCGTCGTGCGCATGAATGTCCCATTCGACTCCGAACCCCGAGGTCGTCACGATGACTTCCATCGCACGCGGTTCGTTATTGAGCCAATCAATGTCTGCACCGATTGACCACTTCATTGCGGTTCTCGACGTGAGTCGATCAAAGAAATCCATTAAGTCGTCCGGGTCGGGCCAATGCGCGAAGTTCGACTCAATGTGCATCGTCCCGGAAATGTACAAGGTCGATTGAGCCTGAGCGTAAGACGTCACTCCCAGACACAAGGCGACGAACGCCAATAGCGGTTTCAGCAATGATCGCATGAGTTTGCTCCCGTTGAATGATGGTTGTTCGAGTCAGGTCCACAGTACGAACGCTCAATGCTCGAGCGATTGGCGTTCGTCAGACAGCCACGACTACTCAGCAACGTCACCATCATTTCAGCAATTCACGATTTTCCGCACAGACTGCGGAGTCCCGTTGAGCGACCGGACATTGGCGTTACGGAATCCCCCTGGATGGCTTGCGAGTCGATTCCTGTCTCTGGACGATGCCGAAAGTCCACTTTTCATTTCACCGCCTCAACCTGGAGATTGCCGCTCATGAGTCACCTCGAACCGTCTCGCCGCAACTTTTTGGAACGACTCGCCACGGGAACCGGCATTGGTCTGGGCTTGGGGATTGCTGGGTGCGCGGGACGTGACGAGCAGCCTCCCGCGAATGCGGAAAGCAAATCCGGTCGGCGACGATTGCGAGCGGCTTTTTCCAACGCCGGTTTGCAGAGCACGTGGTGCGCGCTAGGCAAATCAACCGCAGAACTTTGGGGCAATCTGCTGGACATCGACATCGAATGGTTTGACGGAGAGTTTGATCCCGAAAAACAGCGGAACAAGATCGACGCGATTGTGCATAAGGACTGGGATTTCTGCTGTTTTCAGGCGGTGCAGATTGATTCGCTGGCGGCTCCTGTTCGCAAGTTGAAGCAGCGCGGCGTCCCGGTCATCTCGATGGACACATTGCTGGTCGATATGGACAAGATGCGTGACACCGGAGTCTGGTGCGAAGTGACTCCGAATCATGTCGATATGGCGGAAAAGAGTGTCGGCTATTTGATGGAGAAGATTGGCGGCAAAGGAAAGATCGTCCACATCGGTGGGCTGAGCGCTCACAGCGGTGCCTTGGGTCGCAAGCAAGGGTGCGAGAACATCCTCAAGAAGTATCCCGAAGTCCAAGTCGTCGGTGGCGAAGTTCGCTGGTGCGATTGGAAGAAAGAGAAAGCTCGCAACACGTTCGAGTCGTTGCTGGAGCAAGAGAAAACACCGATTGCGGGAGCGTTCTTCCACAGCGATGACATGGCACTCGCCGCCGCGCCGGCGATCAAAGGGACGATCCACAAAGATATGTTGATCGTCGCGGTCGATGGCCAGAAAGAAGGTTTAGAGGCGGTGCAAAACGGGGTGCTCGCCGCGACGACGGTCAATCCGGTCTGTCGCATTCACCGCACGTCGCTGTTCATCGGCCAGTTCATCGCTCGCAACAGCGAGACGATCGAAACCGTGCCTTTGGAGGTCATCACTCCCGGCCCGCTTTGCACGAAGGATCATCCCAACGATTTGGCTGCGATGTTCTATTTGGCCGATCCGACGCACTGCATCGTTTGAACCGCGTAGCACAGGCGGATTGCCAGAATCCTTTTGTCCCACATCTTTTTGTCAGCCGCTGCGAAATGCAGAGCTGACAAAAAAACGTGGGACAAAAAATCGAAACGCAGGGCCAGAGAATTCGCCTGACGATCGGTGACTCGGTTGGGTTGCGGGCGCAGCCCGGGCCAAGAACTTGGCTGATCTACGAAATTCGGATCACCGACGCTTTGGTCGTCTCGGTTCTTTACGTTCCTTCGACGTCTGCGGCGTTCTTTGTTGTGGCGGTTTGTAGGCAACCGCTTGAGGTCCGCGTGGACGACGGCCAGCGGGCTTGTCGAGGATCACGCGGAAGTCCAGCTCGCGGCGCTGCTCATTGACGTGAGCGATTTGCACGCGGACGTGGTCGCCCAGGCGGAACTGTTTCCCGCTGGCTCGACCGACGAGGCTGAGGCTGTCGGGGTCGTAGTTGAAGTAATCGTTTTCCGACAACGCGCTGACGTGGACGAATCCATCGACGGGCATTTCGAGTCCTTGGCAGAACATGCCGAAGCGTTCGACGCCGGTGATAATCGCATCGAATTCCTCACCAACTTTGCCCGCCATGAACGCGAGCAGTTTGAGCTTCGTCAATTCACGCTCGGCTTGAGCGGCTCGACGTTCGGTGTCTGAGCAGTGCGTGCCGAGAATTTCGAGTTCCGCATCGCTCATGCCGGTGCGAGCGCTGCCAGCGTCCGAGCCTTTTTTGGAGGAGCGTCGCTCACTGACGCGAGACGCATCCGATACGACAACTCCGTCGAATAAGCGATGGATCGTCAAGTCAGGGTAACGGCGAATGGGACTCGTGAAGTGGCAGTACTCGCTGACCGATAGCGCGTAATGACCGATCGGCACTCCAGAGTAGGTGGCCTGTTTCATGCTCCGCAGGAGCGCGAAGTTGATGGCCCGTTCGGTCGGAGTCCCGGCGACTTGCTTGAGCAGTGTCTGCAACGCGGCTTTCGAGATGATCACCGGACTGTCGTAAGCAGACGGTCGCGAGCGATGTTGAGGTGACTTGTCCTTCGACTTCCCTTTAGTTTTGGACGGCGATTGTTGAACGTCGAGGCTAAAACCCAACGTCGTGATGAACTTCGCGAAGCTTTGCAGCTTGAGTGAGTCTGGTTCGGGATGAACTCGGCGCAGGAACGAGGTTTCCAGATCGTTCAACTTGGTGGCGACGGCGATGTTCGCGGCCAGCATGAACTCCTCGATCATCTGGTGGCTTTCGTCATGAACAGTTTCGTGAGCTCCGATGACTCGGCCATCTTTGTCGAAGTCGAGTTTGACTTCCGGGATATTCAGATCGAGCGAACCGTGCTCGAACCGCCGCCGCCGCAAGGTCATCGCCAGTTCGTGCATGTCGCAAAGAAGCTTTCGCACCTTCGCCGTGACACGCGGCGCTTTCTCCGGCGAGCGGGCCGGCGTCAGTCCCTGGGTCTGCTTGGCAATGTCGTGATTCAGCTTGGGGCTGATGCCGCCCCGTTCGCCTGAATGCTGGACAACAATGGGCATGACTTCTTCATACGCAAATCGCTGAACCACTTTGATGGCCGACTTCGCAAACTCGGTATGGACCGGGATGCCGTCGGGAGTGAATTCGATGAAGGCCGTGTTTGTGTAACGCACGCGGCCTTGTTGCAAGCTGGCGAGCCCGTTCGAGATCACTTCCGGAAGCATCGGCAGCACGCGCGTCGGCAAATAGACGCTAGTCCCGCGACGTTTCGCTTCGCGATCGAGTTGACTGCCGGGTTGGACAAAGTGAGCCACGTCAGCGATATGAACTCCGAGCACCCAATTCCCCGCTTCGTTCTTCGTCAACGAAATCGCATCGTCGAAGTCGCGAGCGTCATGCGGGTCGATCGTGATGATCGTGTCTTGAGTCAGATCGAGCCGGCCACGCAAGTCGGCCTCGTCGAATCGTTCGGCCTGTTTGGTAGCCTCGTGCAACACTTCGGGAGGGAACTCATCGGGCAGACCGTACTCGTGAATGATCGTTTGCAGATCGACGCCGGGTTCCCCTTTCGCGCCGAGTACCTGAGTCAGCACTCCTTCGCCGCCGTGCGCGTGTGAGGGGAAACGCAACATTTCGATGACCACCTTGTCGCCCGGCGCGGCTCCTTTCGCACCCGGATCGCCGACCCAAATCGGATCGGTGAAGTTGCGACCGTCGATCTTTACGAAACCCTGTCCGTCGAATTCGTCATACGTTCCGACAAACGAATTCGTCGCGCGTTCCAAGACTTCGAGCACTCGACCGTACTGCTTCTTGCCGTCGCCCCGCCGTGACGACAGCTTGATCACGACCTCATCACCGGCTTGAGCGTCGTGCATGTCCTCAGTTGCGATCTGAACTTCAACCGGGCCACCGGCAGCTCGCGCTTCCGGGCTCCCACCGCCATGTGGAATGAACACGCCTCCGCGGATTCCGATCTTCTTGATAAACCCGGAAAGCCGATTCGCTCCGCCTGACGAGTCTGCCGTCGCAGCCGTTCGCTGTTCGCCGCGCGAGTCATCACCACGCCGCTTCGATCCTTCTTTCTTCGCAGGAGACAACGTCCCGAAGACGTTCATCCAGGCTTGCAAGAATCCTTCAAACTCCCGTTTCTTCACGCCGAGCCGTTTGGCCACTCGCTTCGGATCATGCTTCTTCGCATTCGGTCGCGATTGGACATACTCGTTGATCAGTTGAGTGAAAGAATCGTTGGGTTGGTCAGGCATGAGTGATTATTCGATCGAAAAAGTGCGGTGGTCGGAGTTCGGCGAACTCGTCGCGTCTGAGAGGCGATCCGAGAAGTGGCTTTTCACCGTAGCTTGACTCTCCGAGTCGAGCATTTGCCCGCGAAAAGCTCGACTCGGAGAGTCAAGCTACGGACTTCTCGGATAGCCTCTGAGATCGCGATGAGCCACGTTTCGGGTGCGGCAGTTTGTCCATCGTTCAATGCGAAACGTGCCGTCGATCGCAGGACCGCTGGAACGTCACGGCCAGAGGACGGCACAAGCGCTAGTGCGGCAGAAGCCGCAACAGTAACCCGAAGCGCTAGCGAGGGCGGGCGCACAAAGAGACTCTGAATTCATCGCTTTGTGAAGCGACAGCCATCGCTAACTCTTCGGGTTACTTTTGGTTTACTTCAGTTCAATCTTCAGTTCATTCGTGCCTGGGTTGATCGTGTATTCGAGGCCGCTGGACTTTGGGTCCGCATACTTCGCTAATGGGGAAGCGGACTTCTTTTCGTTCTTGTTTTTTCGTTGAGCCTCCGCAATTTTGGCCATTGCCGCCATATTCCCGCTGGCGCTTTGGGGATCACTGCCGGTCGATACAACGCTGGCGACTTCATTCGTCGACTCCGACACAGCTTCAGCAGTCGTCACCGCGACTCGCAACTTTCCGACAGCCACACCGGCGTGACTGCCAGAGAACAAGGTGAATTTTCCAGCATTGTCTGTGGCCCCAACAGCCAGCGGCCCATTGCCTGGGAACCCCATGACTCGCGCGTTGGCAACCGGACTTCCGTTGTGCAGCACAACGCCACTGGCCTTGCCGAACTGGACACCTCCGGTGTCTTCACCGCCACAACCAATTGCGGCAGTGAATAGTACCATCAACATCAGCATGCGAGAGTCTTGCGCCATCTCCGTCTCCTGATCCGTTCATTGGGAAGAAAAATGGTCAATTAGAAGATAACTAAAAACCGCAGGCGAAAGCTTCGCCTGCGGTCTCAGCATGAGTCAGTTAGAAATCACAACTCGATTAGAATTCTCCGGGCTGTGTCCCTTCGGCACGTGACCCCAGCCTTGTGTAGGTGGTGTAGCTAATATTCTGATTGATGAAACGGGTCGTGCCATCACCCATCAAGAAGTGCGCACCGCCTTTGTGAACTGATCGGAAACCCCAGGAGAAATTCCAGTTGTTGGCCTGGCGACCTCCACTGGTATTAAAATCTCGGCAATCTGTACCACCACTCGTGCATTGAGCAGGGGCAATTGCTGCTTTAACGACTTGTCCTGAACGACACGAGCACATGTTGTTTAAGGGCACTGACGTGGAGGCGTGTGCGTTCCCCATCCCGTTGTAGTGCCAAGCACCACCGTTGTGGTCGTGACAACTCGGCAGAATCTCACCGACAAAGAATGTGTTTGACAATCCATCGGTGATGTGTTGGAAACCAATTGAAAAACCAAACCGGCCAAAGGTACCCGACATATCGGTCTTGGAATTGCTATTTCCGTGACCAGCGGTGCCACCTGGGTTTTGGAAGGGCCAGGGATTACACGCGCCGTTGGCCGATGGCGTCTGCTGCCAACCCAGACTTCCCGTGTAGTTGGTCTGAGCCCAGCCCGTATCGAAATCATCGATGTTTTCGCCGTCAGACGGACAACGAAGGTAACTTGCCCCGGTCATTCGAAGCTGCTTGCCCCCTCCTGTATCGACGTTGAATGAGCAAGGATTTGGCGAGGGGAGATCAACCCAGGGAGCCCCATGTTTCTTCATGTTCAACTTCTTGTAGACAGGATCATTGTCCATAAAAGGCATGACTCGAACCTGCCAACTATAAGAATTGTGGCGATCTTCCCACTCAGCGCCCCAATAGGCGGCGGAGCCAGGCGGCATGAGCTTGTGGGTGTCGTGATAGTTGTGAATGGCGAGGCCATACTGTTTCAGAAAGTTCTTGCACTGTGAACGCCGAGCGGCCTCACGTGCTTGTTGAACCGCTGGCAACAGCAAGGCGATCAAGATGGCGATGATCGCGATGACCACCAGCAACTCGATCAAGGTGAAAGCGAATCTTTTCCGAGTAACACACCTCATTTTCTGCCTCCTCAATCTAAAAAGTAGGAACGAAGTAAAGATCGACGAACGGCCAAGAACTCCTGACAATGATCGGATAAAAGTCGGCGCGGAATCCAACAAGCATTACGCTCCTACGCCCTACAAACATAGAGTTCGGTTTGTGACGCTAATCCTCCGAACAGAAATCTTCAATAACTATTCACAAAATATCCAACCTTTCGATACCTCACCTCACCAGACAGTCGAATTAGCCAGCGGGCGTTGAGCGGGTGAATCGCTGGAGGTCGTGCGGTGGCGAACTTGGCATGTGCGCGGAGTCTTTTACGTGAGCCCCCAAACGGCCAATACATTCGGATCTTTGCTGCATTCGCGGACGAAGCGGTTTCTCTTGGCAGGGCTAGTTCTTTTGATCGCCAGTATTCTTTGGGGGCCGGATTTGGCTTTCCGATACGACCTTGCACGAGGCCGTGGGGCGTTGGAAAGCCAGCAGACGGAGCGGGCACTGGCATTTCTCGAAAAAGCAATTGCCCGAAAACCTGCTCGTTCAGACGCCCGATTTTTACTCGCGCGTTGCCATCGTCATCGCGGAGAAATGCAACTCGTCCGAAAACACTTGGGGTTGGCCCGCAGCCTTGGACATTCCAGTAAAGCCGTGGCACGCGAGGAATGGCTGGCCCTGGCTCAGTCAGGACAGATGCGGGACGCCGACCCTCATTTGTCGGAACTGCTTCAGAATGCGGGTGACGATGGCCGGGAAATTTGTGAGGCCTACGTCAACGGCTATTTTCTGACGAATCGCTTTGCTCAGGCCATTGCCTTGCTCGATGTGTGGGAGAAAGAGTTTCCACGGGACGCGCAACCCTTTCTGTTTCGAGGGCGTTATTTGGACATTCACGGCAGTGCGACTGCCGCGGTGAACGCCTACCGCGAAGGGATCAAGCGGGCTCCGGAACGCCAAGTATTGCAGCTAGAGCTCGCGCGAGGTCTGGTCAAATTGCATGAGCACACCGAGGCGTCCGCAATTCTGACGACGTTGAATACCAAATCCCCGAACGATTCCGATGTTCTGGATGCACTGGCCAACTGCCAGCTTGAGCAGGGGCAATTGCCACAGCTCAAGGAAACGTTGGCGAATCTCTTGCGAATTCAACCGAACCACCTCGGCGGCCAATTGTTGCTCGCTCAAGTCTATCTGCTGGACGGTCAAAAAAAGGAGGCTGTTCAAGTCCTCGAAGCATTCGTGGCAAAACGCCCGTTTGATGTGAATGCGCGGTATGCCTATGCACTCGCCCTCTTGGCAATTGGAGAGAAGCTGCGGGCGTCCATCGAATTTCAGTTTGTCGCCAAGGGCCGAGAGGAGGTTGCCCGCGCGAGAAACCTCATGGATACCGTTTGCAGGAAAGAACCGGCGAACGCCCAACTCCGATATCAGATTGGAAAACTTCTCTTGCAGTACGAATCTCCAGAGGCCGGCGCGGGGTGGTTACGAAGCGCGCTAGAAGTTGACCCCGCACTCATCCCGGCTCATGCCGCCTTAGCGGACTATTACGAAGGATTGCCGAATCGCGAACTTGCGATCATGCACCGCAAGCGAGCCGGGAACTCGACGGGCAACCTTGAGTCACCGACGGAACCATAGAATCGTGTGACTGGAGAATCTCCCCCAATGACAAAACACTTCTGGCCCAATGTTCGGTCAGTCGGGCGGTCACTGTGGGACGGACGGAGGCTGCGAGAGCGAGCGATGCTCACCGTTGTTTCTTCTTCTCAACCGGTTCAGAATCAACACAACTTTGCTGTTGATTGATGCGACAACTGTGTTCGTCAGACAGAATGAACTTTGGTGAGTGCCGCGACGGGCTGTTCAATTCCGTTCAGCGATGCGCGTCTCTGAAATAGAAGAGTCACGGCGATGAGTGATCCCAAGCAGACTGATCGTCCGATTTCGGTAACCACGCCTCTTGGTGCGAACAAGCTGCTGCTGATTGGGATTTCCGGTCAAGAGTCGGTCTCGCGGCTGTTTCGTTACCAACTGGACGTGTTGGCCAAAGTTGGGACCGACGTGCCATTCGACAAGCTGCTGGGACAGAGCATCACGGCCGAGGTGCAGTTCCATCCGCAAGAGCCGAAGAAACGCTATCTCAACGGCATCTGCTGCCGAATCAGTGAAAAAGGTCAGGATGGCGAGTTCACCACGTATCACCTGGAAATCGTGCCGAAGTTTTGGCTGACGTCGCGCAAGGCTCAGAGCCGCATCTTTCAGCAGATGTCCGTGCCCGACATTCTCAAGAAAGTCTTGGAGGGGATCGACACGGCGTTTGAGTTGCAAGGCACCTTCGAGAAGCGGGACTACTGCGTCCAATACCGCGAGTCCGATTTCAATTTTGCGTGTCGTTTGATGGAGGAAGAGGGGATCTACTTCTTCTTCAAACACGCCAACGGCAGCCACAAGATGGTCGTGGCCAACACACCGCAAAGTCATGCCGACGTGCCCGACGGCAGCAAGCTGATTTATGAGACGGTTGTGGGCGGCAATCGGCCGGAAGACCGCATCTACGATTGGCACAAGCTGCAAGAACTCCGCTCTGGCAAGTACCTGCTGTGGGACCACACGTTCGAGCTCCCTCACAAGCACCTCGAAGCTGAAAAGGCGATTCAGGATTCCGTATCGGTCGGCACGGTGACTCACAAACTCAAAGTCGGCGGCAACGACAGTCTGGAACTTTACGACTACCCCGGCGAGTACGCACAACGCTTTGACGGCGTGAATCCCGGCGGCGGTGATCAGGCGGATGAGCTGCAAAAGATCTTCCAAGACAACAAGCGCACGGTCGGCATTCGCATGGAAGAAGAAGCCGCTGCCAGTATTGTGATTCAAGGAGCCGGCACTTGCCGTCAACTGGTCAGCGGGCACAAATTCACGCTCGAACGACACTTCAACGCCGACGGCCAGTATCTACTGACCAGCGTGAGCCACTCGATCGTGTATGACGCGTATCGCTCGGACAGCTCTGGTGATTGTCATTACACGAACCAATTCACCTGTATGCCGTTCGCGTTGCCGTTCCGCCCGGCGCGAGTGACTCCAAGGCCGATGATTCACGGGACGCAAAGCGCCGTTGTCGTCGGGCCTCCGGGCGAAGAAATCTGGCCCGACAAATACGGTCGAATCAAAGTCCAGTTTCACTGGGATCGCGAAGGGAAAAACAACGAAAAGAGTTCTTGCTGGATTCGAGTGGCCACCTCTTGGGCCGGCAAAAATTGGGGCGGAGTTTGCATTCCGCGCATCGGCCAGGAAGTGGTCGTCGCCTTCCAAGAAGGTGATCCCGATCAACCGATCATCGTCGGCAGCGTCTACAACTACGAACAAATGCCGCCGTTCAAATTGCCTGAGAACAAGACGCAGATGGGGATGAAATCCCGTTCGCATAAGGCTCAGGGCTACAACGAAATGGTGATGGACGATACCGCCGGAAAAGAAGAACTGCGGATTCACGGCCAGTACGACATGAACTCGGTCGTCGAACACGATCAAACCACGACGGTTCACAATTGCCGCACTGACAAGATTGACGTGGATGATTCCGAGACCGTCGGCAACAACCAAACGACTGACGTCGGCAGCGACCAAAAGATTACGGTCGGTGCGAACCGCAACATCGAGACGGGAGCCGATCACACTGAAAATGTCGGCGCGAATTTGAAGCTGACGATCGGCGCGAATCAAACCCTCGCTGTCGCCGCCAATCGGGAAGTGACCGTCAGCGGCAATCAGACTGAAGACATTGCCGGTAATCGAGGCTCCACCATCAGCGGCAATGACGACGTGGGTGTCAGCGGCACGCAAACGATTGGCGTCAGCGGTGCGATCCAGATTTTCTCCGACACAAGCATTGAACTCTCGGTCGGTGGCTCTGTGATTCTGATCGAGCCGGGCAAGATCACGATCGGCTCCCCGCTGATCGAAATTTTGGGTGATGCCAAGGTGAACATCGGCGGCGGATTGGTCACTTGCGAGGCCAAGGGGATTTGCGAAGTCAAAGGCTCGATTGTGAAGCTCAATTGAGCGGGCTCGCACGCAAATATTCGTAGGACGGGCACTCTTGCCCGTCGAACGCCATACGACGGGCAGGAGTGCCCGTCCTACACGTGCAGGGGAGTTTTCCGGTGCCCGTTCTTTCCACCAAAAACGCGATTGAAAAGCGAATCGATCGGCTGACGGAACTTTGGAACGAGTTCGCCGAGAACGAGGCGGCGCGCGTGTTGCGTTGGATCATGGACTCGTCGTCGATGCGATTTGTGGACGGGTTTCTGAAAATGCAGCAGACCGAAGCAAGCGAACTTCCCGATCTTTTCGTGCGATTCAACGAACCGCAGGGCGAGGCCCAGACGCACGGCCTGGTCCTGCGGCAATCGTTGATCGATCAATTTGACGAAGACCGCGAAGCCATGAAGGAAGCAGGGTTCGCCAGTGAGTGGCAGTGTCCTGTGGTGAAGCCGGGCGTATCGGATGTCTCCGCATTCGTCGCGGCGGTGAAGTCGCTGCGAGATGACTGCGGAGACAAGCTTCGGCACATCGCGGTCGTGCTACTTCCTGCCAGCGTTGTCAGCGCGGACGAATGGCGAAGTTGGTTGCAAGCGCTCCTGAAACTCGAACTGCCGCCAAACATCCGCTGGTTGGTTGTTGATGTGGCTGAGTCGCCGGTGTTGAACGAGTTGGCCAAGTCTGAACCGAAGCGGTTGCTGACTCAGGAACCGAAGTTGGACTTGCCCGGTGCGTATTCTGAGCTGTTGAACGACTTGCCGATGAACGGGCCCGGCGCTGTCTTTCGGCGGCACTTCATGAGCCTGTTGGGAGCGGCCTCGGCGGGGAATTTCGCGGCGGCTCAAGCAGCGGCATCAGCGGCTCAACAATTGGCTTCGACGAATCATTGGCCGCAGATGCAGATCGTCACCAGCATGGCACTGGCTGCCGCCGCGATCGCGGTCGGTAACGTCGATGCCGCGCTGGCGGTTTATCGGCAAGCTCATCAAGTTGCGGCCTCGTCGCCGGATGATCCCGTCGCGCCGAAGCTGGGCATTCAATCGCGTTTTGCCGAGGCATCCGTGCTGATCGGTCAAGAAGAGTACGAGCAAGCAGCGAAGGTCTATCACGACATCGTGCCGCTGGCGGAAAAATACGAGGACCAATTCTCGCTGCTGGAAAGCTGGCGCATGGCCGCGTACTGCCACGAACAGGTGAAGCAAAACGACCAAGCTTGGACGTGTGGCGTGAAGGCGCTGGATGTCGGTGACGCCATGAAGCCTGATGCTCGTGAGACCTCCACGTTGCCTTACGTGGGACAAGGCTTGTTGCGACTGGCTCAGCGTAGGCCGTACTCCGAACACCAAGAGTCGATCCGCAAGCGTCTGGAAAAGCTGCTCGGCAATCATTGGGAAGAGAAGCTGAGTACGGGGACCGCCGCATCATGATGCCTGCCGCCAAACATTTTGATCCGGTGTTGGGGATTGATATCCATCTGATTCAACCACCCGGTCCCGTTCCCCCCGTGCCGATTCCGCATCCGTTCATCGGCATCATCGTCGACGCGTTCGATTATCTGCCGTGGATCGGCGGTTCGGTTTACGTCAACGGGGTCATGCGAGCTCAAGCGGGAACCGAAGCGAAAGGGATTCCCAAGCACATCCCCATCGGTGGCATCTTCGTCATTCCGCCGTCGGACGAAGGGGAGATGTTCATGGGGAGTGCGACCGTCGAAGTTGACGGCGACGCCTTCAGCTACATGGCTTTACCCCTGCTGACCTGTCACTCCGTCGGCATTCCGCCGATTCCGCGACTGAAGCGGGCTAACGAAAACAGATCGTTGTTGGCACCGACGACCGTGGTCTTGCCGATCCCACTCGGAATGCCAGTCGTTGTCGGCGGCCCCCCGACGATTTCGTTGATGGCACTCGGCATGAAGCTCGGCTTCTTCATGTTGGGGAAAATTGCCAAACGCATTGCGAAAACCGATCTTTTCAAAAAGGTTCAGGCGAAAGCGAAGAGCAAATGGGACGACTTCAGAAAGGCCATCAACGGGCCGCGTAAAAGTTGTGGCCGTCCGGGTGAGCCGGTGGACGTGATCAGCGGCGCGAACGTCGATGACTTCTTGGATTACGAACTGCCGACCACGCTCTTGCCGTTCCAGTGGAAGCGGTACTACAGCAGCGAGTTCGCCGATGTCGTCGGGCCGCTGGGCCGAGGTTTCCGTCACGAGTATCAACGTTCTCTGCGAAAGACTGATCGCGGCATTGAATACATCGATCCGGAAGGGAGCGTCGTTGAGTTCCCTCCATTCGAGCCGAATGAAAACGAAGCCAGCAACGACGGCCTCGTGTTGAAGCAACTTGAGCACGGCTGGTTCGAGATTCGTTCGCAGCGCGGGCCGCAGATGCTCTTCCAGTTTCAAGCGGGAGAAACCGAAACGCCGTTGCGCTCGCTGCGTGAGTTCGACCAGTTTCAAGAACTGGGCTATGACCACACCGGACGTTGCACGGGACTCAGCGACGCGCTGGGAAACCGGATCACGTTCGACTACTCGCTCGGTGGTCAGATTTCGTGTTTGAAGCTGTCGAAAGCGACCGATCAAGGCTCGCTGCCGGAACAAGTCATCGCCAGTTACCGCTACAGCCCGTCGGGCGAGTTGCTCGAATGGACCGACGCGCTGGGGCACTCGGCTCATCACGAGTACGACGATCAGCATCGGCTGACGTGCAAGACCGACCGGCGCGGCTACTCGTATCACTACGACTACGACGACCTCGGCCGCTGCGTTCACACTTGGGGTGACGATGGGTTGTACGACCTCAAGCTGGCGTACTTCCCGGACCTCGGCATGACCGAGACGACGTGGGCCGATGGGGCCAAGTCGCAGTACTTCTACGACAAAGGGGGCCGCCTCACCGCGATCGTCGATCCGTTCGGTAACACGCGGCAGTTCAAGATCAGCGAGGACGGCTATGTCGTTCAGGACATCGACGCGCTCGGCAACGTCACGGAGCTGTTGTACGACCAGCACGGCGGGCACTTCGAGCAAGTGGATTGCCACGGTTTCTCGTCGCCGCCAATTCACATTCAGCCGTTGCCAGCAGACCCGCTGCAAGTTCGCGTGCCGCGCGAACCGTTGGAGTGGGAGCATGGCGACCTGATCTCGGCGAAGTCGATTCGCGACGTTCGCCCTGATGACCCAGTATTGAAGAACTTTCCGGTGCTGTTGCCGATCGCCAGTCAGTTGGCCGCGCAGAAGGTCGCGACTCCCGGCGAAATGTGCGATGCAATGGGACGTGTGGTGCGTCGCGACTACGGCGACGGAACTCACGAGACCTGGAAGTACGACCCGAACGGCAACCTGCTGGTTCATCGTGACCGTGCAGGAGGTGAAAGGGAGTCGTCGTACAAGTCGTGGAACTTGCTCGATGTCGAGACGGACCCGATCGGTGCGCGGCAGACCGCCGAATACAACCTGCGCGAAGAAGTGACCAGCTTCGTGGACGCCGGTGGGACAAAATCTGATTACGTCTATGACGCGAAAGATCGGCTGGTTGAGGTCCGCCGCCTGGGCCGTGTCCGCGAGCAAATTCTTTACGACGCCGCCGACAACATCGTCGAACGACAAGATGGCCAAGGCCAAACGCTCGCGAAGTACACGATCGGAGCCGGCAATCTCGACAAAATTTTTGAGCTCGCGACTGGCGAAAAATACTTCCTCGAACACGACCCTCGCGGCCGAATTGTCGCCGCCGCGACCGACAAATACCGCATCGACCGCGAGTACAACTCGTTCGATCGGTTCCTCGGCGAGCGGCGGCTCGGCAAAGGGGTCAAGCACGAGTACGCCAGCCGCTCGCTCACCAAGACGACGTTCTTCAACAACTTCGCGGTACGGTATCGCCACGTGGGCAATCAGACGGTCATCACGGACCCGACCGGTCACGAACACTTCCTACGCTCCAGCTTCGACGGGCTGATTGATCGCGAGTTCTCCAACGGCTCGCGCGAGATGTCTCAATACGATTCGCAAGGCCGCTGCGTTCGCAAAGTGGTGCTCGGCCCGCATTCGAGCCAGACGTGGATTCGCGAATTCCTCTACAACGGAACCGGCAACCTCACGGCGACGATCGACAACGTCAACGGTGACATCGGCCATGACTACGACCTCGCCGGCCGCCTCGTCGCCAGCCACCTGCCCGACGGCTCAGCGCAAATCTTTGAGCACGATGCTGCACGAAACTTGAAAGCTCAACCCGGCTTGTTCGGTGTTTCCCTCGTCGCCGGAAATCAACTCGCCACGGCGAACGGCGACACGTTCGTCTACAACGACCGCGACCACCTCAGCGAGCGCAGCGGCTCGAATGGCACGACGCGATACACCTACAGCGCACGCGACCAACTGACGCACATCGTCTCGGACAAGCTGGACTGGACCGCCGAGTACGACCCGCTCGGCCGCCGTATCAAGAAAACATGGAACGGCAACGACGTCGAGTTTTATTGGGACGAGGACCGTCTCGCCGCCGAAGTCCATAACAAAGGGCGAACGCGGTTCTACGTCTACGACGCGCCCGATGCCCGTGTCCCGTTCATGTTCATCGAGTACGACAGCCCGAAGGCTGATCCGAAATCGGGGCGCAGCCACTTCATCTTCGCCGACCAACGTGGCTGCCCGATTCGCGTTGAAGACGCCAACGGCCAAGTCGTCTGGCAAGCTGTCATTGATGCCTACGGAGCTGCGCACGTTCAAAGCGGTGCCTCCGTCGAAATGCCGCTGAGATTCCCCGGCCACTACTTCGACGCGGAGACCGGACTCCACGACAACCGCTTCCGTTCATACTCACCGGAACTCGGACGCTACTTGCAGTCTGACCCTCTGGGCCTCGCCGGAGGAATCAACCTTTATGCCTATCCGTCGAACCCGCTGACTGAAGTCGATCTGCTCGGCCTACACGGCAAGCAAAGCGGCAAAGGGGCGAAAGGGGACGGACCCCACGGTCCCAAAGGCGAACGTCCGCCGATGCGAAAGGCGCGGCACGCGGACTCCAAAGCCGCCGGAATGGATCCAAAGCACGTCAATAATCTTCAAGAACACTGCCGCAAAACGAAGACAATGGCGGTCGTCCGTCACTCGAACCCAGACAGCTTGCCACACCACGGAAGCGCTCGACCGAAGCCAGTCGATGTCAAACAAAAGACCGCGAAAGACGGCCCCAACAAAGGTTTGGTCACGGGGACCGATGCGGATCTCACACCCAAACAGAAAGCAGCGGGCTACAAATACGACGAGGACGGGGTTCTCCGAGACAAAAATGGAAATGCGTTCCACGGCGACTACGACATGCAAGGTATGTACGACATGAAGCAAAATCCGCCACGATCACATCCCACGAATGATCCGAACTATCAGAAGAAAATGAACGACTCGGTTTGCCCTGAAAATGAAAACGGCATGTTCCAGCACGGGGCCAACGACAACTACAAGCCCGATGGCAAGAACCCAGGCCGAACTCCCGACAAAGATGAGAAATTCCTGGTCGTCGATGAAAATGGCAACGCCTCGAATAAGACAGTGCCAGAGTTGAAAGAGCTTTACAACGAGAAGGGCATCGAATGGCCGTATCCAGATCTGTAACTGTTGCGACCGCAGCGCTGCGAGCCGCCAGTCGGGCCGCGTCCGACGAGTACATTGCGATCAAGAAACGCTTCGCGTCGCCGGACCCGACCCAGCGTCCGGTCGGCCGTGAGTACGATCGCTTGCGCGACCGGTTGTCGGAACTTCCCGCTGAGTACGCGGCGGCACTGCCGACGTTCACATTCAGCCGTTGCCCGTTTTGCGAGACTGCACTGACGGGACCATTCGATCCGTGGGGGTTCGATGGATTTTGGTGGATACCGTCACTGCGTGGTGAAGTCCCCGCGCCTGCCGGTTGCGAACACTTTCGTGTTTTGCGGGGAGCGGTCTGGCTGCAAGACAAACCTCCGGTCGCCGGTCGCTACGAAGCGATGCTCGGACCAGATACGCCGTATGTGATCCCACGACTGCTCGCGCTGCCCGGTATGACCGCAGTCATTCATTCGATCCCGATGGAGCCCGGATACCTGGCGTATCCGATCGCGTATTTTTCTCGCGAGTCTCCGCCGCCTGGATCACTGACCCAGAATTGGCTTGAAGTGAGTTATTCCTTTCTGGATGCCAACGGCGAACATGCTTGGATGGACCGCGACGATCTTTGGGACTTCGATCTCGCGCCGTGGATCGCCAGTGATCAGGTTCGCTGGACGATTCCCGGCAATCCCGATGCGCTGCTCGCACCTCAATCGGGAACAACCTGCCCTTATGGAAATCCTCAGCCGGTGGGTCTTCCGCAAACGGCGGAAAACAACACGCTCGGTTTCTCAGCACTGCCGAACAACGAAACTGCCGAACCTTTTGAGTAACCGTGAAGACTGACCGATTATGAAAGCCACACTGAAAATTGAAGGGGGACCGTCGCACGGGCGTCAAATGCTCGTGCGTGCGAATCAGAAGGTCCGCTTTGGCCGTGGCGAACTCATGGATTTTTCTGTTCCGGAAGACGCCGTGATGTCTTCGACGCATTTTGAAGTGGAGTGTTTTTCCGATCGCTGCGTGATTCGCGACCTACGCAGCCGCAACGGAACGTGGCTCAATCAACAGGCCGTCTCCGCAGAAGCAGGGGAGCTGAATCTCAAGACGGGCGATCAACTCAAGGCCGGGGAGACATTGTTTTTAGTGACCGTGCGATCGGTGGAAGAATCGGTGATTGCCAAGAGTAAGCCTCGTGCGAGAAAGCTGAACCCGCGCGGCACGGTGGAGTCGTTTCTGGATGAATCGTCCAGCGGTTCGCAGTCCTCGGTGGACTTGTTGCGGCCTGAAGGAGACTCCATCAATTTCATTCCCGGAGCGGTCGCGATTTTTGACGTCGTGAAGGGAACCGGCTCAGGGCAGGCGATTCCCGTGAAAATCGGACAGACGTTTTCGGTGGGCCGATCCCGACAGACCGATTTTCCGTTTCCCGACGATCTCGCCATGTCAGGCCGACATTTGCAGATGGAGTTCCTCTCGGGCGAGGTGGCCGTTCATGACCTGGGTAGCCGCAATGGCATGTTGGTCAACGGGATTCTCTGTAAGCGGGCAATCTTGATTGAAGGAGATCGCGTCGTCGCAGGTGACACGGTCTTCGTGATGCGATTCGACTATCCCCAATCCGGCAAGAAGTCGCGGTACTCGAGGACCATGCAGGTTCCCCCTGTCGCCAGCGAGCCGGTGTCGCAACAAGTGATCTTGGCGGGGCTCAGCTATCAGCGGTTTGACTGTCGATCCGGTCTGGCACTCTTTCGCGGATTTGAGTCGCGGTTCGATCCGATGCAGATCTTGTCAGAAATTGCGCGGTCGTTCGCAACCTCAGTCTTGATGACTCCGCCATCCAGCAAACCGCACACTGACAACCCGAAGCCCACCGACGCGGAGGAGCCCAGTTTCGAGCGAGTGCCGCTCTTCGATTGGCTCGCCGAAGACCAGCGTGCGTTGTCACCCCAGTGGACTGGCCCCGCCTCGATCAACCAAGCCAAACGGGATTTGCATGAGCTGTGGGGCAACGACTCCGTGCTCTGCTTCATGCACAAAACTGACGACCAATCGTTGACGGACTCGATTCGAGCGTTCGTTCGTCAGCAGTCGAACGGGCCATTGAAAGCACTGGCGACTCAACTCGACTTCTACCGCCCCAGTTGTCTCATCGAGCTCTTGGCCAACGGTGACGCCGAGGAGATGAAATCGCTCGCAGGGAGCGCGGTGGCGATCTTTACCGAAATCCATCAGGGAGATCGCTGGGCCTGCTTCGCGCCACGTGAGTTTGAAGTGATCCTGAAAAGCCGTGGCCTCTCGGAAACACCCCGTTGGAAACGGTAGCGCGGCCATGAATGGGACAGGCGAGCGGATGACTGGACGTAGGCGTTCTGTTTACAGATGAGCGTTGAATGACCGTCAGAATCCGACGCTGAAGCTAGTCAGGAATTCCAACGCTCGGGCACTGCCGCCGGTAACTGGGACGGAGATGCCCATGTTCAACGATCGTTTTTGCGAGAAGAGGAACGAGGTGCCGACCGTGATGTCCACCACATGCCGCGGTTCTTCGTAGATGAAGACCGCTTGGTCGAAGGAACGGCTCGGGTCCTGCGGCAAATAGATCGTTTCGGAGCCATCCACGGGACTGAACGTGCCGGGGGCGGTGTGAGGCGGGCTGCTGCTCAAGCCGAATGCGCCACGGACGGCGTTGTCGCCCACGATTTCTTTGCCCAGCACTTCAAACTGCGGAATGATTCCGAGCAAGAACTTATTTGTCTTCTCGCCAGTCAGCAGACTCTCGTGGCGGTAAACGAACCGGCCGACGGACAGTCCATAGTCCCAAGTTGTGATTTGATGTTCTCGCGTGGGAATACTGAACCCAGTTCCGCCTTGCAGGAACCAGCGATCGTCGTGGCCCGATTGCCGCATAAACAGAATGCCGGGATTGAGACGTGAGGTTTTTTCCTGGATCGCTGCCGTGCGGTGATGAATTTGCGGCGAGATGCCCAGGACTCCGGACACGACCGTGAGGTCGTCGCGAAAGAGAACGTGCTTCAGTTGAATTAAAGGGTTGCTGAAGTCCGCCGGCTGCTCCGTCGATCCGATCGGTGCGACGTATTGGCCTAGAACCGCAAAGCCGAAATCGGGAGTCAGGGCGTACTCAAAACCGAACCGGTAGAGGTTGGAATCGGGGAAGAGCAAGTACTCCTCCGACCGTCCCGTTCCGGAGTTCTCCGTTGAGAAGAGGGTTCGCAATTGATCGGCACTTGCTGAACTTCCATCGGGATTGACCAGCGGTTGCCCAGCCATTCCGCTTCCATAGCCCGTGAATTCAATGAATTTCGCTTGTCCCGATGCTGTGCTCAGATTGGCATAGAGCGCACTCAAATCTGAGGAGCCGAAGACGGCGTTGTTCTGTGATTGAGCGAATTGGTAGGCACCGAAAACTCGTGACTGAGGGGACGCACCCATGTTGTCGAAGAAGTTGAACCGGTTGGCCGTGTCCGCTCGTCCGAGGATGACGTTTGTTTGCTGCAGATACGAACCACCAGGGGAGAAGCTGGGAATGTTATTGAAGTTGGAAACGGGAAACTGCGGCGGCGGTGTCTTCGGGTCGTCGGGTTTTGTTGGGTCCGGTTCCGGTGCCTTCTGCTTTTCCTGCTGCTGTGCCAGAAACAATTCGACTTCTGGTTTGAGCACAGCCAAGGTTTCGTTGGCCACGCGACGAACACGTTCCGATGGTTCGTTGAAGCAGTCGAATTCATCTTTGCCGTTGGCTACCCAGCCGAGAACGGGAATCGCCTCGTCGGCCGAGCAGCCACATTGCACGTCACCTCGTTCGGGATGCTTCTTGAGTTCCCGTTCCATGATTCGCTCGGCGTACATTTCCGTGAGCTGCTCGGTTGAGTGCGGCTCTTGGAGTGTCGCCACGCAAGCGATCTGCGACAGGATGAAGCGATCGGGAAATTCCCGTTTGCCGTTGAGTGGCTTGAGCGGTTTGCGGCCGCGTTGGAATTGATCGAACAGCGCCTGCGCGGCAGCGTATCGAACCGGTTCGGGATGTTGGCTGTTCTGGAGAGTGGCCAGGAGTACCTTCTGTGACTCGGGATACCAAAAGCAGTCCACGGTCCCCAAGTACCGCACGGCCGCGATCATTTTGCGGTCCTGCTTGTCGGTCCCGTGATGCAGATGCGGATCGGGCAGCTCGAACGGCAGTGCTAGCCTGATGAGCGACACAAACACCGCTGTGGCGAGCCACAATCGAGTGGATGTTCTATTTCTCATGCCGTAATTCCCTGATTTCGATCGAAATGGAGAGTCCAACGATTTCGCTTTTGACCCTTGTGCTGTCTGTATCGGATGCGCTGGGCCAAGAGTGCATCACTTGACGGTTTTGATGGCATACATTCCAAAGGCCATCTACATTGTGCCGGAAAATCTTGCCACGTTTGACGGTTGGCAAGGCGGATTGGCAAATCTGAGACACGACAGGAGTTTTGCATGATTCGCCCGCTGATGTCTGTAATAGTTGCCGCCGTACTGCTTGGATCGGCGGCGGAGCGGTTAAGTGCTCAGACGGCACTCGACCGGCGCGAGGCCAACCAGCCAATTCTGCAGGTGGACTCGGAGTCACCGACGTCCAGCGTGTTTGCTCTGCGTTTCGTCCGTGACGGTGCCGCTGGACTACGGCTACTGGCGGCGGGAGAAGGAAAAGTCGTCTGGCAATGGCAAGTCAGGCAGGAGGCCAAGTCACAATCCGTCTCGCTCGATCCACTTCCCAGACTTCGCTGGCCGATCAACCGTGGATTACGCGGGATGATTTCATCCATCGCCAGTGGACGTGTTCGTGATGCGGAACCTTCGCTGGTCGCCCTCGGTGGAATTGGCCTCTTGCCGACGTTGGTTCAAGTGCAGAGTTTGGACGGCGCGCGAGCGTTGTCCCCTTTGCACAGCGACGAGTTGCCGTTTCTCCAAAACAGCGTTTATGGACTGGAGTTTTGGCCGGAACCGTCCAAGCTGCTCGCCGTCGGTTGTGGAGCGGCCGAGCCCAAACGGGCGGTGATCTTGATCTGGGACATCGAACATTCCGCGCGTCCGCGTGCCGTTTTGGAAACGGGATTTGATGTCGTCCGATTCCTGAGTATCTCGCCGAATGGACGCAGTCTGGTGGCGACCGATGGTGCCGGCCTGAAGGTTCGACGCTGGGCCATTCGTGAGGCGGAGACGTTTCAAACGGAAGCGCCGGTCGATCTTTCCGTTCCATCGCCGGTCGTGGGATTCGCTTGGCAGGACGAGCATCGCTGTCTCGTGGCCACACGCCAACACGGATTGAGATCACTCGAAGAAGGACAGACGGATGCGACAAGCGTAAGTCTGGTCTTCCGCAATCGGACATCGCGACCGCTGACGATGGCCACGCGCAAGAATGGCCAGAATCTCCAGACTTGGGAGGTGGCGTCCGAGCGTTCTCAATCGGGCATGTCTCCCGCAGTCCAGCAGATTGGCATTCGAGACGGGAACAACGCCTGGCAGACGACTGACGTGGATCTGCGAGCCAGCCCGTCATGGGAGTTTGATGTGGAACTGGATGCGAAAGGGCGTCCACGGATTCTGGCTTTGGCGGGCATCAGTTTGTTTGCTCAGGCCAACGGGGTCATCGTGAGCACAAAAGGGAGCCTCAGTCTGGACCAGTCGCCACCTGACTTTTCCAAAGTTCGAAATCGCATTGATGTCGAAAATGTTGATGGCACTCGACCACTCCTCGCGCGGTTGCAGGAGTCGATCAACACGGGGGTGATCACCGCGATGGCGGTTTCTCCCGACGGCCAATTCATCGCCGCAGTCGGTGAGCAACCGCGTGCGACCTCCGCGGGATTTGGCGAGCAACCGATTCAGGAGATTCGGTTGTGGCGTGTCTCGGATGGTTCGCTCGTGGCCGTGACTCCCGATCGACGAGCGGTGCCCACCAGCTTGTCCCCCATCCGCAGTGTCGGACTGGCTCGCAGCCAGTTGAATTCCACGGTGCCGGATGTCATCCGTTTCTCGTGGAACAATGACGCGCGACTGAGCTTGTCGCTGTCTGATTCATTGAGCCGGCAAGTGATCTCGCAGCAGCCGGCTAGACCAGGCAAACCGTACTTCAACGGAGAGCCGCAATCGTGGAAGGCTCGATTTGACCGTGACCGTTATTGGCTGACGAAACAATCCGCTGAGGCCCAGGAGGTCGGCCCG
>JANNDA010001380.1:0-1835 GCA_031387195.1 Planctomyces sp.
CGATTGAGCCCTTCCTGAAGCGTCGTCAGTTCGGCAATCTCGCGAGCCAACTCGCGACGATCGCGCCACTGAGTCAAATTGCGAACGAGCCCGTTGAGCGTGCTCAAGATCTCCGATTGTTTGGTGCCGACATTCGTCAGATCGCCGCTCAGTTGCGGCGACTTCGCTGGTTCCAGCAACTGTTGTTTGACGATGCGGCCCAGCGTGCTTGCCAGATGCGGCAACGTCTGCTGACCCAAGCGGTCAATCGCCTGAGCAATCTCCGTTAATCGTCGGCGAGTGACATCGTCTGTCAGCCGATTCGCCTCTAACTCGGCGAGCATGAGAGTTGCTCGTTCCGCAACACCGTCGCCTCGTCCGACCAACCGGCTGTTGATTTGCCGTTGATCCAAGTCCACTCGCTTGAGGCTGTCTCGATCTTGAGGACGCAACTCGCCGGCCTTCTCTGCCTGCACGCGGAGTTCGTCCACTTGGTCTTTGGCCTGCGACTCGCGTGTCGCCAGCGTTTCCAAATCGTGCAACAGCAAGTCGAGCCGGTTCGCGATCTCCGTTGCTTTCGCCTCGGCAGTGACCACTGTCAGCGTGCGTGCCGAACTGCGGCCAACTCGTGGTTCGCCAACGTTGCAGAAATCCGCACCGATCGCTCGCACGATCAGACGATCGCCCGCCGTGAGCGACAGTTCGGTCAACGACCACTGCGTCCGAAACAACGCTTCCTTTTGCGGAACGTCATTCAAAGAAGATTCGACATTGAGCACGTTCTTAAAATCGCCGTCGGCCAATGTCGTCTTTCGCTCCGCGAAAGAACGTCCTTTCGCGGAGCGAAAGGCGACAATGTCACTTGTCCGGGGGCTGACACCACCCGGCTCGCCTGTTGCCGTCGAAGACTTTGCTTCCGCTGATTCCGTCTGATACTCGATCGCCACCTCTTTGAGTCGCCGCTCATCTTTCGCCGTTGCTTGCAAACTCACGATCGCGTTCGGAGTGACGAGCTGGTCGGTCGCAGGTAATTCGAGGTTGACCACTGGCGGCGGATCGGTGAGGCCGACAATCTCGATTTGCAACGCCGATGTGTTTTCAAACCCGTCGCGGTCAATCAGCGACAAGCGGTGCGTCTGCGAACCCGGCTTCGTGACAGTGACGTCAAACTCGATCGACGGTTTTTTCGTGTCGTTCTTGTCGGCTTTCTTCTTCACAGCGTCACTCGGTTTGACGACCCGGCCCGGCAGCGGTTCTGAGCGAGCGGGGTCATGCCATGTTGCAGAGCGAACCGGTCGATTCGCGCGCGCGGTGATTTGTAGTCGTGTTCCGACAACCGCGCGCAGTTGCGTCGCGTTTTCGGGAGCCGTTGTACTTGGTTCGCCCGTGTATTCCGGCGGAATCAATTTCGCGCGGAACGATTCGATCTTCACGGGCGGCACGATTTCCAACGTCTGCCAGAGCATCTCGTGATCGTCGCCCCCCACCGCTCGCAGTTCGACGATTCCCTCTTCAATCGGCAGGCGAACGGCAGCCGCCTCGCGCGGTTGATCGGCTGAAGTTCGCAACGTCGTCGTGCGCAGTGGCTCGGTTTGTGATGCGGCACCTCGTCGTCGAAACTCCAACAGCACAGGCTGAGGCAGTGTCCCGCGAGCGTTCACGACAAACAAATCCAGCGGCTGTCCCTGCACGGTGCGAATTGGTTTTGACGTCGAGACTTCAATCGGCCTGAGGTCTCCGGTGACCAGTTGCAGTTCCACTTGCTTCGGCCAAGCTCGATCACCAAACGGCCAGAACAGGCGACTCAACGCCGTCGAAGCAATGGCCGAGTTCGTCGCCGTGAGCAAGAGGCTCAG
>JANNDA010001393.1:0-7126 GCA_031387195.1 Planctomyces sp.
TCCGGATCAGCGGAAGGCTCAACCGCTTCGTTCGGTGAAGAAGCTCCGCGATCACTACCGGATGATTCAAAGACATCGGCTGGATCGAAATCATCGCCATTCACGCCGCCACCAGATTGACCGCGACCGTTGTAGTCATAGGGATCTGAGGAGCTGTTGCTCCCCCAGTAAGTGCCGCCACCGGCTCCACCGCCACCTCCAGCGCCGGCACCCGATCCAGCCGGCCAGTCGCGAGTACGAGAATATCCCCCAGAGCCTCCCAATCCCGCGTTCGCACTGCCGTCCCACTTCTTTCCATTCTTGTCCCATTGAGTTGCTCCCGCTCGAACTCCATTGAAGGATTCCGTGACGAACGGCTTTTCTGGGTCCGGGTCCGCCTTCTTTGCGGCGGGTTTCTTAATCCCCAAAACTTCCCACAGAGTGGCCCGATCGGCATTACTCAGCGTGACACCACCGTCCCCTTCACCTGTTGGGTTGTAAGTCAACGACAGCGTCCCTTTGGACTGTGTCACCAACACAACGTTGGTTTGTTCCGGAGCCAATTCCAGGGTCACGGAATTGCCCGCTGCCAGAACCGGTGATTGGCGAAAGTTTCTGTTTTGTGCCAGGACTTTCACTCCCTTAAACAACGTCATACTCACGCCACCTAAGCGGTTTATACGTTGATCGATGCTATTGCTCTGGGTATCGAGCGTGAAATGCACATCCACATAACTGCCGGGCTTAACCAGACCATCTACCATTTCCGAAGAATTCTTCACGGGAATAGAGATCGCTTGCTTGCCCTCAGAAACCACGAGCGGTGCATTTTCGCCCGGCTCGTACAACTGCGTACCACGCAGCGGCTCGCCAGCTTTAATCGGCTCTTTAAGGACGCGGCCGATGATAACACGCTCACTGCGGAGCATATCTCCCTTCAGTTCGTTTTCAGGATACGGCCCCATGCCGATGTGCTCTCGCGTAATTTTGGTGCCTGCGGACATATCGCCGGTTGCCAAGGGAATTCGAGCACTTCGCGGCCGTTCGATTTTCTTTTCCACAGCGAACAGGCCTTTGACGACGTAGATCCCAATCAAGCCGGTCACGGCCAAGAGCATCATCATCGTGACTTTTGCAGGAGTAAGATTCACTGCTGACTCTCCTTCATCTCTGTCCGAAACTATTCTCGGATCATGCATGTTTCCGACAACAATGGGCGTCCTTGCAAGCGATAGCCGATCGGCCATAACAAATCGGGGCCTGCCGCACCCATATCGACTGTCACCAAGACTGCCACCACGTCTCCGGATTTCTCTCCCAGCATCGCGTCCACTTGCAATGAGTCATGAAACCGTGGATGCAACACCTTGCGAACTTCGTCTTCAACGTCTTGTGGACTCACACCAGGTAGCGTTGCTTTTCGAGCGGCCACTCGGCTCGCCTCAACGACCTCGCCCCTGGCAAAAAACAAGAAGGTGAACTCAAAAAGTCCTGCAAGGACCAATAACAGGATGGGCAACGTGAGCACCAACTCCATGCTGAGCACACCGGAGCGACTCCGCTGCGGACATTTCATCCGGCTCAACAGAGGAGAGGAACTCTTCATGGATCGCTCGCGGATACGGTGACAACCGGCCAAACGGTTCAACTGCCTAACGGACAAGTTCTAAAACTGCGGAAACTTCGGCAACTTGTACAACACGATCAACCACGTCGCTAAAGCGACCGGAGGGGCGTACCCCATCACCCGCCGCTTTGCTCGCTGACCGGCAGTTTCTGCCGCCATCGGTTGTCCTTTCGGCGCGTTGTCACTCGCCAGATAAGTCTCTTTCGTACGATACACCCCTTTGGTGAAAGCACTGATCACCATGACTCCGACTGTGCCAATAATGACGAGAATCGTACTCATCACCAGCACAAAGCACGTCAGCTTAAACCCGATCCAAACGCTCAAAGCGCCCATCAGCTTGACGTCACCGCCACCGCCGCCGCCGATCATCCACAGCACCCACAACAGGCCGAAGCCCGCCGCGAACGCCGCTGCCGCATCGATCAATCCCGGCGAGCCAATTCCGTTGCCTAATTGGTTGAAGACCAGTTGATAAACGATTCCAGCACCAAAGAACGGCAGCGTCAACTTGTTGGGAATCTTCTTCACCCGCAGATCCATGATGGCCGCAGTCGCCGTGAAGACCCCGACCGCGACCAAGAACACCACCAGTTGAGGGCTGATTTCGACCATGAGATTTCCTCGTAAAAAAAAAGCAACGATCAAGGCTCATGTCGGAGCGCTCAATCAAGTGCGGCAAAGATACAACCAGTTTTCTGCGGGGACGTAAACTCTCCCCACCTGTTACCGCTTTTCCATGTTGATTATGACCCCCATCCCCGACCAACTGCTTCTTCGACTTTCAACCTGTCACCGGATCCTTCAGGCTCGGCTCACACAACCGATGTGACCGACACAATCCACACAATCGGAACATGACGGCGTTGTCAGAGTGTGACTGGCTCAGGAAGATGCCCGGCCAACCAGTCGTGAACTCAACGGGGGCTGACGCCGCCCTGCTCGCCAAATTCGTGTGACACCCGGCGAATCAAAGGACGATCAATGACGCACTCAAATTCCACGGATTTCATTTGGCCTGATTCCGGCACGCCTGCCGAGGATTTGTTGGCGATTGCGACGGATGCGGCTCGTCAGGCCGGAGCGATTTTGAAGGACTGGGCGGGCCGATTTACCGTCAGCGAAAAGAGCCCGGCAAATCTGGTGACTGAGGCCGATCTCGCCTCGCAGGACCGGATTCACGAGCTCATTCACGGCCAGTTCCGCGACCATAATTTTCTGGGTGAAGAAGGTCTCGCAGAAACGAACAGCGACTCACCCTGGCGTTGGGTGATTGACCCGTTGGACGGGACTTCCAATTACGTACATGGTTTCCCCTATTACGCGGTCAACATTGCGTTGGAGTTCGGCAAAGAATTGATGGTCGGAGTGACATTCGATCCCAATCGAGATGAGCTCTTCACGGCCATTCGCGGTCGCGGTGCGATCGTCAATGGTCGCCCGATTCGTCCCACGAAAGTGACCGTGTTACGGGAAGCGATGGTCGTGGCCAGTATGCCGGTGGGCTGCCGTCCCGAACATCGAGCCGTCCAACAGTGGCTCAACGTCATGCCGCACGTACAGACGGTTCAGCGAACGGGATCAGCCGCGCTGAATCTGGCCTATGTCGCGGCGGGTCGAATGGATGCGTTTTGGTCGAGCAGTTTGAAACCGTGGGACATGGCTGCGGGAATTCTGCTCGTGCAGGAAGCTGGCGGACGTGTCACTCAAATGCACGGCCAGCCGGTGGATATCGAAGTTCCCGATTTGTTGAGCAGCAACGGGTCGGGGATTCACGATGCTCTGCAACAATTATTGTGATCACAGCGATGGTGCGATGTGCGAATGCCGCAACGTTTTCGGAACCTGCTGTCGAGTGTTCCGGGCACGAAGTATATTGCGAGTACCTCCCCTGGTATCCCGAAGCGTGAGCGAGGGCGAATGCTGCGGAACGCCTTATCGTTCAATCAAGTTGGCTGAGCGTTCGCCCTCGCTGATGCTTCGGATTACTGGGTGCATTTAACCCCGCGAGCTGTGTCATGTCCCGTGACTGGAACCAGTCTGAGCAACGAATATCTGTATGGCCGGTCTTTCGGCGAATGTACCGAGGGGCTGACGCTGCCCCGTTCGTCTGTACGTTTTGGCTGAGCGTGGCGTTGAGCGTCGTGCTGCATTGCGGAACGGCGGCCCTCGCACAAAACGCGGTGAATGGTGATCAACCGACCGAAGCCACATCTCCGGCGAAAAAGAACGGCGTGCAACCGACCTCCGAGGATGTCATTGAACTCTTGGGAGCCGACGGGCAACTCCGCAGAATCCCTCGCTGGGCCAACTTTGAAGACTTTCAAAAGTGGCTGAAGTCGCGTGAAACAGGCATTGGTCCAATCGCTCCGTCCTACAGCATCAGCAGCATTTCGTTTCAGGGGGCGATCGAGGCGAACGACGAGTCGGTGACTTTAGACACAACGGTGATGATCGCGATCAATCCCGACGACAGTGATGTGCTGGTTCCGTTGCGACTGAATGAAGCCACGTTGCTGAAAGTCGAGCATCGCGGAACTGGAGAGTCGCAGTTTGAAGAGTTCGATCGTGAAGCGGGTTATCGCTGCTGGCTGCGGGGCAAGGGACAACATGAATTGAAGCTGACGATGTCTGTTCCGCTCAGGCGGCAGGCTGCGGCGCGACGGGTGTTACTGACGTTGCCGACGTCACCGGTCAATGAACTCAAATTGAACGTGCCGTTGGCCAAGGTTTCCGCGAAGGGGCCTGATCGGGGCGTGGTGACGACCAAGTCGGTGGAGAATGGCCGATCAGAGATTCATGCCAACTGGCTGGGAAATTTGCTCGATCTCAGTTGGCAGTCCGTGACGGATATGTCGGAGGCGAAACCTGAACTGCAAGCGTTCACGGTCATCGCCGCCGACCTGCGAGCCGATTCGCTAATCATCGAAGCGACTCAAACAGTCGGCTCCATTCAAGGAACCTTCGAGAAGCTGACGGTTCGTTTGCCTGCCGAATTTGAGTTCGTGGAAGTCGTCGGTCTGGATGTCAAAGAGAGTCTGCCTGTGCCGGGCTCACCGACGCGACGGATCGTCAACTTGCTGTCTCCGACGTCTGGTCAGGTCAAGTTGGTCTGGACGTTGTCGGCCAAGATTCCCGCGAATGCGACAACGCTGCCGGCGATCGAAGGGTTTGAAGTCGAAGAGGCTCGCCGTCAGACCGGAGTGATTCCGGTGTTGGCTTGGGAAGGGGTGACGCTGCGCAAGCGAGATGGCGAGGATCGTTTTCTGCATCCGGGCGGAGTGTCTGATCTGCGCGATGTGCCGGGATTTTCCGCTCCCACGGCAGGCAACGGCGTGATGACGGTTTATCGCTTCCTCAAGCAGCCATTCCGCCTGCTGTTGGACGTGCAAAAGATTGAACCTTACTTCTCGGTCGAACCATTGCACGTCGTGCGTTTGAGTCCGGGGCAAGCCGATTTAGAGACGACGTTGAAGTTGCGGATCTATCGCGGATCGCTTCACGAACTGCATTTACCTTGGCCGAACTTCAAATCCGAAGGCTGGGAAATGGTGTCGTCGAATACTCCTCAATTGGTCGAGCAAGTGACTGTCGAAGAGTCGCCGACAGGAGCGGTTCTGCGAGTGCGTCTGGTGGACCGCAAGCGGCGCTCCGATGAGGAAATTGAAATCCAGCTCAGTACAAAACGGAGTATTCCCACTGACGGCAAAGGAACGGAGTTCAATCTGTCTTTGCCATTTGTGGCGGCGAGCGGTCAGCGGACCTCGCAAGTGATTGTCGCACCAGCAGGCAATCTCGAAGTCGAATTGGCTCCCAGCGACGCTGCTCGCGCACGTCCGATGACCCCGGACGTGGAGGTTCTGGACGTTCTGGATTCCACGCGAACGGTGACCGCTTGGCGCTGGGAAACGGGATCGCCTTCATTCGTCGCCAAGGCCAAGGTCCAGCAGCAGTCGATTCGGACGGAGTCGCTCAGTGAGTTGAACTTTGACGCTCGAACGGTCGGCGTCACGCAGCGCATCACGTATGACGTGGCTTTTGAAGCGATCAACCAAATTCGGTTGATGGTGCCGCGATCGATCGCGGATCGCATGAAGCTGCAACTCCGCGAAGCCGCTGGTCATTCAAAGCCGTTGACGCCGATTTTTACCGGCTTGGAAATCGATCAACTGCGACAATACCGTTTGCAGTTTGATCAGCCGCAACTGGGCAAAATTGAAGTGCTCGTCGAGTTTGATGTGGATCGTCCCAACGAATCCAACAACGACGAATCGGCTGTCGTCAACGTGCCCATCATCCAATCCTCGGACGCCGAATTCGTCGCCACACGTGTCAAATGGAAAACCGGCGAGAAACACACGGCGACGTTGATCGACAATGCTTGGAAACCAGAATTGGCCGACGACAAGACGTCACTCTGGAACGTGACGGGTGCCAAAAACGCCGTCGCTGTGAGAGTCAGTTCCGCGGCAGAACTGGCGCTGCAGGACTTTACCGTGTATAGCGCATTGATTCGGACGGTCATGAACGAGGGACCGTGGCGGACACAGGCGTTATTCGAGTTGGATCGTGATGTGCGCGAAGTGAGTCTGTTTTTACCTCCGGAAATCTCACCGCAAACTTTCGGAGTTTGGTGGAATCGAAAACGGATCGAGCCGATCGTGCGCACGAATCCAGCAGGTGAAATCGAACTCCGCTTGAGATTGCCGCAGACACGTGACAAGTCCAACAACCGCGAGGGAAACGTCGAGAAAGCGAAAACTCGAATGCCGCTGTGGATCGATTACTCATCAACAGCGCCGACTCGTTTTCGGGGGAGCAATCAGCATCGCGTCGTCGTCCCCAGCTTCGCACCCACTGTTTGGGTGGCTCAAACGGTTTGGGAAGTGGTGTTGCCGCCCGATCAACACCTCTTCACCGCGGCCCGTGATTACGCCGCTCAGTTTCATTGGACGCGGTCACTTTTGTTCTGGAACCGCGTCTCGAATTTCGGGGAAGAGCGAATCAAAGCCGATCTCAACAGCGCCGCTCCCCAACTGGAAGAAGATCGACCTTGGGAAGCTCTGCTGACCGATCAAACGGTCGGCAATGTGTATCCGGTGAGTTGTTTCGGAACACCGCAGCCGTTGGTTTTTTGGACGATGAGTCGATCCGCAGTCGTCGGTTGCGGGGCAGGTCTCGCGCTGTTGCTCGGCTTTGTTTTAATCCGCATTCCGGCGACGCGGCACGTGCTCACATTTCTGGTCATCGGATTTGTGATGACAGTGGCCGCGTTGTGGTTTGCTGAGCCGGTCAAAGTTCTGTTGCAACCGGCGATTCTAGGGGCGTTGATGGCCGTGATCGCCGCGATCATTGACCGCGTCGGTCGCCGCGATCGCCAGCAGCCATTGATGACTCTTTCATCGCCGAGCGACTTCTACGCCAGCGGTTCATCGATCGTCCCGCAAGGTGGTCTGGTCAATGCCGAGGCCCTCACTGTCGCTCCGCACGTCATGCGGAGTGAGCCGATCTCGGCCTCCG
>JANNDA010001401.1:0-1862 GCA_031387195.1 Planctomyces sp.
ATGCCCGACATCAACCTGCAAGAAGAGCGGCGGCATACGTTCTTGAACGACATGACCGCGACAGTCGGCTCGGTGTTTCTGGGGCTGCAAATGGGTTGTGCCTCTTGCCACAACCACAAGTATGACCCGATCAGCCAAGCGGACTTCTATCGTTTGCGAGCGTGTCTCGACGTTGAGCCGCTCTTCGAGACGCATCCGCAACTCGGCCAAGTGATGCGTGAGAAGTCTCCGAAAGCGCCGGTCAGCCGACTCGCGGTTCGCGGTGATTTTCGACGTCCCGGCCCGACCGTTGAAGCAGCCTTTCCTCGCATTGCCAATCTCTCGAACGATGCGATCGCTCCGCCATCGAATGATGCGAAGACTACTGGCCGGCGCACTGCGCTCGCGAACTGGTTGAATCGCGCTGACAACCCGCTTGCCGCGCGAGTGATTGTGAATCGCATCTGGCAAGGGCACTTCGGGCGAGGTCTAGTCGGTACGCCCAGCGACTTCGGTGTGATGGGTGAATCGCCCACGCATCCGGAATTGCTCGACTGGCTGGCGACCGAGTTGCCGCGACTCGGTTGGAGTCGTAAGCGGTTGCATCGGTTGATCGTGACGAGCGCGACTTATCGACAAGCGTCCAAGGTTGAGGGTTCAGGGTTGAGAGTTGAGGGAACGACCCCAAAAGATCAAACCTCAACGGCCAATGCCGACAATCGACTTCTCAGTCACTTCCCACGCCGAAGGCTCGATGGTGAAGTGATTCGCGATGCGTTGCTGGTCGCGAGCGGCCAAATCAATCGACACGCCGGCGGTCCGGGCTTTCGGCCGCCGTTGCCCAATGAGGTCGTGCGCACGCTGTTGAAAGATCAGTGGCCAGTGACGGCGAATACCGCCGAGCATCAGCGGCGGAGCGTGTATTTGTTCGCTCGGCGGAACCTGCGGTATCCGTTGTTTGAAGCCTTCGACAAGCCGGATGCGAACGCCAGTTGCCCGCGCCGGAACGTCTCCACGATCGCACCGCAGTCGCTGCTTTTGCTCAATGGAGAGGACTCCGTCACTGCGGCTCGACGATTGGCCGAGTTGATCGCACGGCGATCCGGCACCGACCACGACTCCACGATCGAGCTAGCCTATCGCCACATCCTCAGTCGTCATCCGACAAACAACGAACGCCGGGCTGCGTCAGAATTCTTGAGCGATGAGCAGTCGTCACTCGCAGACTTGTGCCTCGCGCTGTTTAACCTCAACGAGTTCGTCTACGTCGATTGAAGGTCGTCGAACGAGCCTCGATATCGAATTGCGAGATCACATGCTGTCTGTTTCCGAAGCGATCACTGCCGTCTTGAATGCGACACGTCCCCTCGTCCCGGAAGCGATGCCGTTGGCGGACACGCTGGGCTTGGTGCTGGCGGAAGACATTCACAGCAACACGGATCTGCCGCCGTTCGACAAGTCGTTGATGGACGGCTTCGCTGTGAAGTTGAGTTCCTTCCAAACGGAACTGCCGGTGTTGGAGATTGTTTCCGCCGGGCAAGTGCCGACTCGACAGATCGACCAGGCGGCTGCCGTGCAAATCATGACCGGCGCTCAATTGCCGATCGGAGCGGATGCGGTTGTACCGATCGAGTTGACGTCACAACGAACCGATGCGGCAGGAACCACATTCGTCACGCTTCCGAGCAACGTCGCATCCTGGCGTCCGGGGACGAACATCATCCGGCAAGGAGCCGCCTTGAAACGAGGTGAACTTGTCGTCGTCGCCGGTTCGGAATTGAGGCCGCAAGAGTTGGGAGCGTTCGCGGAGTTAGGACATGCAACCGTTCTCGTGCGACGCCGACCGCTCGTGGCCGCGCTGGCGACGGGCGATGAACTCGTTC
>JANNDA010000026.1:0-10352 GCA_031387195.1 Planctomyces sp.
CGGGCCGAACCATTTAAGAAAGTCGCGACGATCGACGGACTCGTTTACGGAAGCATTGAGATTTGAGGTCATGTCCACGTCCTTGTGAACGGAGGGAATTTAAGTAACCCGAAGCGTTAGCGAGGGCGGACGCTTCACAAAAAACGAAATTCAGAGTCTTCAGGAGCGCCCGCCCTCGCTAACGCTTCGGGTTACTTTTGCGGCTTCGCCGCGCTACGGTTTCACAGTCGCTTTTGGCTGTTCGGCACCGGCTGGTTGAACGGCTTTGGTTGGAGCCTTCTTCGGCTTTTTCTTGCCGAAGAGGCTTTCCAGGCCTTGTTCGATGTCGCTGGCTTGTTGGATGGGGTTCGTCGTTTTATTCGGCGACGGCACTCCGCCGGTCGGGACTTGTTTTGGATTTAAGAACGGCGGCAATTTCAGCGGCGGCTCCGAGTCATCGTGCAAGCCAAATGTTGGCAGCTTGGCATCTGGCTTCGGGAGGTTCTTGGTGAGGCCACCTAGATTCAGCGGGTTGTTGGGATCAATCTTCAGAGTCTTATTAAGGTCGATCGGCAGACCACCGGCGATCCCCTTGAGGTCGAACTTGCCTGGCATCTTCAGCCCGAAGCTCTTGGCGATTTCCTGGATCTCACCTTTATTGAGATTCAACTGACCGGTCAGCTTTTCAAGCTGTTCGTCATACAGGAGCGAGAGTTTTTCGGATTGCTTCACCGTCTCTTGATTGAAGCGAGCGAGCACTTTGCGTTTGCCATCTTCGAGTTGTTTCGCAAACGCCGAATTGAGTCCGCTGGAAAGATCAGCACCAAGGTTCGATTTCAGTTTGAAATGCGGCTTGAGCGCCGTGCCCGACAATTGCATCTCTGCGTCAATTTTATTTACGCCAGCAGCAACCCCTTGGACGACAGCCAGTACTGTTTCGTCCCCTTTGAATCGCTTCGTACCGAGCTTTGCTGTGACTGCATCGAGCGCCTGCTTGAAATTCAATTGGCCGGACAATTCGTCGCCGACCATGATCAGTTCCGCACGGCAATTGGTCGCTCGGCTGGTCATCGCGAGCTGAATAGATTCCGGCTTGCCGAGATTTTGCTCCGCACCCATCGGCTCTTTGTATGTCAGCAACAACTCGTGCTTAGGCACTTTTTTTGTGTAGTCGAAGACGGCCTTGAGTTGGACCGTCAACTTCTCGATCGCTCCGTTCTTTGCGGTAGCGTCTCCCGGCTCGCCAACGCTGATGCCGTCAAGGCGGACAATGATCGGCTTGCCATGAATTTTCGGGTTCGTCGTGATGCCGGAGATCGCGCCCTTGAATGCGAGTTGTTCACCGTTGAAGTCACCTTCGCCATCAACATTCAAGAGTCGAACCAGAAACAGCGGCAACTCTTGCTTCCGTTGGAAGAAGATCGTCTCGCCACGAAACCGCTCCGGCTTCGGTTCATCAGTCGCCAGTTGAATTCGCTCTTTGAGAAACTTGGCCCAACTGATCGCCGTCTCCAACCGGTGGGTCAACTGTGGGCCGAGCAGCAGCTCGGTGACTTCATTCGGATCGAGGTGCAGCAGATCAGCCTTCTCCTTGATCTTGCTCAAGTCGTGCGACTTCGCCTCATTCAGCGCTTGCAGGTCGTCTTTGGCCTGCTGCATGGTTTCCTCAAGCTTTGGCTTGAGCTGTTCCAATTCGCGCAGCAGACGCTCGGCGTCCTGAGCCGCTCGGGCATAACGATCGATCTTTTCGAGTTCATTGCCGCCCTTCACCTTCAGCGCTTTTCGCAGTTGATCAATCTCGGCCTTGAGTGATTTGAACTGAGTTTCGTAATGCCCAAATTCCTGGGGCCAACGTTCCTCAAGTTCGCGACCCAGCCGCACGGACTCAAATTGATTCGGATCGAAATCGAGCTTCGCACGATCCGCCAAACCAGCCAGCCAGTCCTTGCCATTCGCGAGCAGATCCTGCTTGAGCTTGTCGAGCATCTCGCTGTGCGAGTCCGTGGAATCAACCGGTTCATCACCAGGCAATAGGCCAGAGTCCGCACGCTTCGTTCCCCAGCGTAGTCCACTGAGTGTCGCCTCTTCGACGATGAACGACTTCTTCAGCAGGGCTGCCGTTTCGAGATTGCCTCGCAGATCCGTGAACTCAACGAGGTTCGTACCCGGCTGTTTGCGATTCGCCACTTGAACATTGCCGACTTTGATCGCCGGTGCAAAGAACGTCGTGCCCAAGCTGCCGATCTCGACTTTCGCCTGAGCGGCTCGCTGGCCCGAGTAGATCATTCCTCGATGAACCAGCGGATCAAAACCGTAGTTGAAAAATGCCCAAACCAAACCAAGCAGAATGGCTCGCGGAAGGATGTAGCTCCAACGCATCAGTTCGTCCTTGAACAGAAGCCGGAATGGCGTGTTTTGTAACCCGAAGCGTTAGCGAGGGCGAACGCTCCGAAAGACTCTGAATTCCAAGTTTCGTGAAGCGCCCGCCCTCGCTAACGCTTCGGGTTACTTTGTTAGGTCAGCTTGCCGGTGAACTCACCGCCCCAAAGCAATGAAATCAGCCGGAATCGCTTCACCCAAGCCGACAGGCGGGGAGTTGTCACGGCGAAGAACGGACGGCTTACAAAGTAGACCGGCCCGAACAGTCCCAGCCCCAACACAAAGCTTCCTAGCACGACGGTGTTGTTGAAGTCCGTCCAAGGCAGCACCGAGGCGTCATACATCTGAGTCCAAAGCGACTGCAAAGAAGCGTGCTTCAACAGGAATTCCCCAATCTGATGAGTGATCGGATCGAGCAACATGCTGGCCCACGAGAACACGAACGCCGACATCAGGCCGACCGCCAAGTTAATTCGCAGCGAACAGAGAATGATCATCAACACGGCGGCGAGCAAATTCCCCTTCGGGACCAGCCCCACCAGCATTCCCAGCGACATGCCCAACGCCATCTGTTGTGGAGTGGCATCCACAGTCAACGCTCTGGCAAACAGCCGAAACGGTCTCAGCAAAAACATGCGAGTCTCCAGGCAGGATTTAGGACATCTCAACGCAATTGAAAAAAAGCTGTCAGACAGCCTGATCGTCAAACTTCGCGGAGAAATACAGGAAAGGGGGGCACAGAGAAGAATTTTGAGTGAAGTCGAATGACTCGCTCGAAGGGGCGGGAAAGTAGTGTGACTTTGGAAATTGAGGCAACAGGACTTCGATTAGGCGGCTTTTCGAGAGGTGATCGTTGCCTGGTCGAGTGGCTGAGAAACGCTGACGATGGTCCCGTTTCGCAAGTTGACATCCATCTGCGGGAACGGAATCTCGATCGCGGCTTGATCCAGCGCGAGCTTGATCGCTCGAATCGTCCGCTGCTTCATCAATCCGAATTCGGCAGATTGAGACCAGACTCGCACCGACCAGTTCACCGACGAGTTGGCGAGTTCAAGTAGTACGATTTCAGGAGCCGGTGTTTCCAAAGTTCCGGGGATCGCACAAGCGGCTCGCATTAACGTTTCGTAGGTTCGATCAATGTCAGCGGCGTAACCGACGCCGACGGTGATGTCGACTCGGCGAGTTCGGTGGAACGACGTGTTCTCAATCGTGTTGCCGAAGATTGACGCGTTCGGAATCAAAATGCGGCGATTGTCTGGCGTGTCGAGCGTTGTGGAAAAGAGGTCGATCTCATCGACCGTTCCCGTCTGGCCGCCGACGACGATGACGTCACCCACTTTGTACGGGCGAAAGATCAACAGCATGATGCCGGCCGCGAAGTTGCCGAGTGCCCCCTGAAACGCCAAGCCAATCGCGAAGCCGACCGCTCCGATCGCTGCCGCAAAGCTGGTCGTCTCTACTTTGAAACAGGCCAAGCACGCGATGACTCCCAAGACCAAGACGCTCCACCACGTGAACTTGGTCATGAACCGGGACAGCGTCTCGTCAATCTTGGCCAGCTTGAGGCTGCGATAGGTCAACCGGCTGACCCAGCCCGCCAGAATCCAAGCACCGATCAACAGGAACAAAGCACCGACCACACGTGGGGTGTAGACCTCGGCCTGCTTGAACAAGCTTTGCCAATCCCATGAAAGCTTAGACAAAGCGGTTTCGGCGACTTCAGTCTGTTCAGCAAGAATTGGCAGCGATTCCATCGCGACTCCTTCGACTCCATTCGATCACGGCTGATATCTGTCTTCCGGCGATCCGGCAAGCGGCGCGGAAAATAGCAATGGCTTTCAAACGTGGGAATACGGCTTCCAAAACGTAGCCTCACACACCTCGGCAAACTTCACGGAACAGGCACCTTCCTCGTGATCGGAGCCGACGACATGTGAATCGGCTGCCGTTGCCGGAGCGTTGGATCAAGACGGACTTCTCCGTGAGGTCTGCGTGGCCCGACAGGCTGTTGCGACTGGCATCCTCGGCTATACCTCAGAGGCAACATTGGAACGACCAGAATCAGTTCAGGCCATTTCCCAAATCGCCTGCATGTTGCCCAGGTTGACATCTTTAGATCGCAAAACTGACTCGGTGCGACGTCAAAGTCACACGCAGTTTGACCACGTGTCACGAACGCTGCGACCGGCGCATAAATCGACGTAAGTCTTTTGCGGAATGCGGACTTGAGAAGTTCAAGGGGCCGTTTCGGGAGTGCCGATTCAATGCTTCAGACCTAGCTAGCCCGATTGTGAGGCCACAACCTGCAATGGTTTCATTGTGGCAACCAGCCGGCGCGAAACTAGCGCCCCGGTCGCCTGCGAGCTGGCTTAGGTCTGGATGTGTCGTTTGTGAAATATGTCACTACGGTAAGTCGGTGGAACACGGATCCGCTGGGAAGATCGCGACGCGCGTCGCGGGCGGTTTCCGACTTCTCCTCGATGTCTGCAAACCGCCTGTCAGTTTTATCTCGGCACCATTGACAAACCGTTAAGTGACGAACCCAAGTCCCAAGGGAAGGAGACGCTGCGTTATGAACTGGCTCAAGACTTTGACCGCTGTGGTCGCAACTCTCGGAATTGGCAGTGTGGCACAAGCCGGACTGTTCGATTCCTGCTGCGGAACCGCAAAATCCTGTGGCTGCACCTCGACGTGCCAGCCTGCGTGCTGCAAACCCGTGATTGCTCGGCCCTGTTGCCCGAGCGTTCACACGTATCAACGAGCTTGCTCGACCTTGACAGCTCCTTGCTGCAAGCCGAACTGCTGCGGATGGGATCCGTCAAGCTGCTGCAAGAAAGCCTGCGATTCTGGTTGTGGAAACGGCAATGGCTGTGGAAACAACGGCTGTGCTCCAAGCTGCGGAGCTCCTGCTGCTTGTGCTCCGAAGTGCGGTGCTCCTGCTGCCTGTGGTAACAACGGCTGTGCGCCGAACTGTGCCGCTCCGGCTGGATGCGGTCCTCGTGGATGTGCTCCAAGCTGTGGTGCTCCGGCTGCCTGTGGTAACAACGGCTGTGCGCCGCACTGTGCCGCTCCGGCTGCTTGTGCTCCGAAGTGCTGTGCTCCGGCTGCGGCTGGACCGAACTGCGCCGCTCCTTGTGGCAATGCTTGTGGCAACAATGGCTGTGCGCCGACTTGTGCGGCTCCGGCTGGTTGCGGCCCGAAAGCTTGCTGCGCTCCTGCGGCTTGTGGTCCGACCTGTGCTGCTCCGGCTGCGGCTGGCTGCGGTAACAACGGCTGTGGGAATGCCAATAGCTGCTGCAACAATAGCTGCTGCCCAGACAATAGCTGCGAGATTGCTCAGTTGATCTACACGTCTCAAACCGCCTGCTATGCGAGAGACCGCCGCCGTGCGCTCGACCGCTTGGGCGATCGTTATAGCTGCGTCTGCAACCCGGAAATCATGTGCGCGTTCGTCTACGGTCTGAATGACTGCGACGAGCACGTTCGCCGGGAAGCTGCCGACGAGATTGGCGATCAACTCCGCAAGAATCCTTGCTGCTGCTCCTGCGAGATTGTCACTGCCCTGACGGCTGCTTTGGCCGACTGTGACCGTGGCGTTCGCCGTCAAGCAGAACAAGCCTTGCGTGCTTGTGGCTACGAGATTGTTGACGGCTGCTGCGATAAAGGTTGCTGCAACACCGGTTGCGGCAATGGCTGTGGCAACGGCTGCGGATCATGCGGTGCGGCCCCAATGGCCACTCCAGCACCAGCCCCTGAAGCGAAGGACGCCGCTCCGGCTCCAGCACCGGCTCCTCCGGTCGAACCGAAGGCTTACTTCCCGACACGGCTGAATGATCAACAGCAGAGCAAGACCATGAAGAGCAAACTTGGAAACCTGTTCGGTCTCCGAAGCTAGTTCGAGTGGTTCCACAATCTGAAGTTGAAGTAAGAAAAGACCCCCGGAGAAATCCGGGGGTCTTTTTTATTTTGCTATTCGCACTGCCCTCAATTCTGCTCCGGTTCACAATCACTTCCTGATGTCGCACCAGCATGACGCGCCCGCGATGGTTCTTCACGAACAAACACTCTCAGCGATCACGGTAGTAACGTCAGCGTGATGCGGCGTACGTCCATGACTGATTGACCGGGGATCTCTAACGCACGCAGCGCGAGCGGAGCTTGTCCTTTTTCCAAAGTCATCTCGCCGAGATTCAGCGGACGGAATTCTTTCATGGACGATTCGCCGTGCGGGCGCGGCAGCGTGTCCTGATTCGTGTAGAGCGGCGGGTTCCAGCCGGGGGCGACTCGGCCAGTGAGGCGGCTATCTCGGAAGCTGAGTTCGACCAACGAGCCGGCATCCTGTTCCGGGCAGGTGTAGTCGATGACCACTTCGTAGCGGCCGGTGGTATGCACATCGAGCAGCCAGACCATGCGGTCGTCCTGCGCTGTCCAATTCACAAAGTAAGAACAGTTGGGAGCGGGGCTGCTGCGTTTCACCGTGCCGCGCGGTTCGCCATCACGTGCTGGCAGCATCGTGATTGGAAACTCGCGGTAGCCGACCGGGACCGGACGTGAGTCCACCGCGTTGCCGGCGACTGCTTTGAGTTGGTCCTTGATATTGGCGATGGCTTTGTCCGCATTGCCGAACATTTCTTGTCGCCAAGTTTTCACGGCGGCAAGAAATTTCGCGGCGGTCTCCGGATCGCGTTCGTTGATCGGCGAGGCTTGTTCCGGATCGGCGAGCATGTCGAAGAGTCGTCCTTGGTCATCGAGTCGATGCCGCTGCGTGCGCACGCTGACTTTCCCGGCCCAGGTCGAGAAGATCATTCGATCTGGCCAGTCCACAGGTTGCTTGAACAGCAGCGGACTGAGGTCACGGCCATCAAGCGGTTTGTCTCCGATTCGTGTGACACCGGCCAGCGCGGTGAGCGTCGGGAGCAAGTCGATCGCTCCGGCGATTTGTGTGACGCGGTGATCGGCGGGCAACCGAGTGGGCCAGCGCAGGAAGCAAGTCGAGCGGACGCCTCCTTCGTCGGTGGTCCCTTTGCGGCCTTTCATGCCACCATTCCACCGCCAACTGTTCGGCCCGTTGTCAGAGAAGTAGAGCACGATCGTGTTCGCGGCGAGTCCCAGTTCATCGAGTTTCGAGAGAACGCGACCGACGTTCGCATCTTGATTTTCGATCATCGCCAAGGCACAGCGGGTTTCGTCGAGGTTCTCTTGATTGGGGAGTGTGGCACGTTGCGCGATCGGTTTCTCTTGGAATCGTCGCCAGTCCTGCTCCGGCGCGGCCCACGGCGAGTGTGGCGTCGTGAACGGCACATAGCACAGAAACGGTTTCGATTGGTTGCGATCGATGAACTCCAGTGCCCGATCCGTGCAGACATCGACGATGTAGCCGCGCGAGCGAATCATGCGACCGTTGTGTTCCAGCGGTGCGTCGAAGTATTCGCCCCAGTGGCCCGATGAGTGGCCAAAGTACTCGTCGAATCCGCGAGCCATCGGGTGATACGGCCACTGACTGCCGTTGTGCCACTTACCGAACGCACCGGTCGCGTAGCCTGCCGCTTGAAACGCCTCGGCGACAGTTCGCTCATCGAGATCGAGCCGTTCCTGCCCAGTGGAAACTCCACGCACACCGCCGCGCGGATGATAGCGCCCGGTCAACAACTCGGCTCGCGTCGGAGCGCAGACCGGACAGACGAAGAACCGATCAAGTGTCACACCGTCGCGAGCCAGCGAATCAATGTTTGGAGTCCGCACCTGCAAGTTGCCGTTGCGACTGTAGTCTCCCCAGCCAGCATCGTCCGCCAGAAAAATGACCACATTCGGTCGCGCTGCGGCAGCAACTCCACTCAGAAATCCGATCAATGCAATGCCTAGAAACGCTCGCAACATGGGATGCCTTTCATCACGAATGTTTCGCGAACGCCGCTCACGATGACCTTTGTCGCATCCGGCTTAATGGCATTCGCTACTTTGTCTTGATCTGCTTCATGACCGCTTCGTCGAGTGGTCGCAGACCTTCGTCCGGCTTAATGGCATAGAAGCCGACGTGATAGTGAGCGATCTTCCCATCGGGATTGATCACAACCCACAGCGGGAGTTTTGCTCCTAACTTTCGCGGGTCGCCGAACTTCGCAAGCAACGTCGAATCGTCCGTCCCGATCGGATAGCTAAGGTTCATGAACTCGCGAAGTTTTCGCACGGATCGCAAAGCTCCGGTCGCCTTCGCACCATCGGCAAACGATTCGTTGACGGCGATCCCCACAACCTCGATCCCGAACTTCTTGCGTTTGTTCGACAGGAAATCGAGATAGCCGACTTGGCCGTAAGGTTCCGCGAGCGGCTCACCTTCGTAATCCCAGAAGTGCAGCACCACGATTTTGCCCGCAAGGTCTTTCGAGCTGACGGTCTTCTTATCGAGCGTGGTCAATTCAAATGCTGGAGCCGTTTGTCCGACGAACTTCTTCGACAGGCCATCAACGTCATCGGTGCGTTGTGTTTGAGCTTTGACGTCGCGGCTGACCACTGCGGCTAACGTCGCAAACGGAGTCCCTTCGGCTTGTTTTTCCAAAGAGCCGATCACCTTCGTGGCAGAGGCGATCTGATCGGCGTTGAGTTCCGATTTTGTCTCGCCATCCAGACGGTGGATCTGCGATTTCAAATCGAGCAGCGTTTGCAGCGGCTTATTGAGTTTCTCCAGCGTTGCTGCGTCGATCGGCTTCGTTGATTCCAGTTCGAGCTTCAACAGGAACTCTTCACCGCGCCCCATGAAAACTTGCTGCTCAGCCGCGACAACCAACGTCTTGTCTGCTTTGGAAACCCACAATCGCTGCTTGCGACCGTTGTTGGTGGCGACTCGGATTGAGTAGCACTCACGGTCCTTCAGCTTCTTCGTTTCCTCGGCCACCTCATACGAACTTTGGCCTGAAGTCCAATCGAGCTCTTCGTCTTCCGCCAATTTATCGGCGAATTCAAACAACGGCTGCCGAACATTGATGGGATGCGGAACCCCTTCATGTTCGGCCAATACTCGAATCGTGGAGCTATTTGCGGCTGCGTTTTTCGCATTGAGGTCCAACGTCCCGAAGCGTTCGGGCCACGCCCAACTGCCACCGCCACGCTCATCAGTCAGATAGGCCAGCCGCTTGCCGTCCCCTTGCTTTGTAATGACCGTGTAAAGCGTGAACTTTTTCAAAGGTTGCTCGGCTCCATTCTTGCCGACTTTCGCGAGCGTTCCCGCGTATCGCAATTCCAGAGCCGCGCTCTCTCCGATCAGGTCCGCGCCGGGAGCCATCAAAACAGTCATCAACATCAACTGGCCAACAGTCGCGAGCACGGTGAATTCCTCAGAGTGAAAGGATGAGTTGGGCGATCAATTTTTTTCGTGTTCGCGAGCAGTCAGCCGTTGCCGTAGCAACGAGGCGCGTGCGATGTTGCGTTCGGCGGATTCCAGTGGAGTCTTGCGAACCTTCTGCAAGTGGGCCGGTTGAGTCAGGATCAACAGTTCGTTGATCGCCGGAATCTCCAACTCCTCAATGAGGCCGAGATTGATTCCCATTCGGACGCTCGACAGCAGATGCAGCGTTTCTTCAGAGGTAATGGTCTGCGCGCTGCTGAGGATGCCAAAAGCTCGCGAGATCTGATCGTGCAGCCCGTCTCGACTGTCACGCAACAGCGACTCACGCGCACGGCGTTCGTATTTCAGGATCGACGGGATGACTTCTTTGATTGTCTTGATCAAGTCCTCTTCGCTGCGACCGAGAGTGACCTGATTGGAGATCTGATAAAAATCCCCCATCGCTTGGCTCCCTTCACCGTAGAGGCCGCGCACGGCGAGGCGGAGTTTCTGCAACGCCTGAAAAACTTTTTGAATGTCTTTCGTGAGCACTAAGCCGGGGAGGTGCAGCATCACACTGACGCGGATTCCGGTTCCGACGTTGGTTGGGCAAGCGGTGAGATATCCCAGTCGCTCGTCGAACGCGAACGAAATTTCTTGCTCCAGCAAATCA
>JANNDA010000028.1:0-3321 GCA_031387195.1 Planctomyces sp.
CACAAATCATGATTTTACGGCCTGATTGTTTGTCGTCGGGTTCGAGATAGTGGTCGTTATGTTCAAGCGTGCCATCGCAGGAGATGACGCCGGTTTCGCATTGGCCGCAGGCCCCGCCACGGCAGAGGAAGGGCGCGTCAATGCCCGCCAGACGCAGCATCGTTGGCGCGAAATCGAGAAAACAAACCAAGTCGTCGCAGACCGAACCCGCCGCCAACTTCCCCGGCCAGCGAATGATCAACGGAGTGTGTGTGCCCGAGTCGTACAACCACCGCTTGCCGCGCGGCAGACCCTGACCGTGATCGCCCCAGAAGCAAACAATTGTGTCTTGCGCGAGTCCATCTGTTTCCAACTGATCCAAGATCGCGGCGACTTGCCGGTCGAGTGTCGTCAGCAAGTCGGCGTACCGCGCCCAATCGCGCCGAGTCATCGGCGTATCCGGGATGTACGGAGGCAACTGAGCTTTCGCCGGATCGTGCAGTGTCTCTGTAAACTTGCCACGAATCTGACTCTCGTGCGTGGTCACGAGATTGATCACGCTAAAGAACGGCTGCCCCGCCGCGCGACCACGCCAGTCGCGAGACTGCGGACTGTTCTCGTCCCACGCGGCTTTCGGCGGAGGAAAGTTGTAGTCCGTCTTCGACCGGTTCGAGCACCAGTACCCGGCCGCTCGCAGATACACCGGAAACGCCTTCACCTGCGACGGCAACACAATCTGCGACCGCATGTGCTGACTGCCAATCGAGACCGGATACATCCCGGTGATCAACCCCGATCGCGAGATCGCACAGACTCCCGCATGAGTGAAGCATCGCGTGAACCGCATCCCTTCGCTGGCGAGTTGATCGAGCCGCGGCGTGCTCGCATACGAGTCGCCGTAACAACCGAGGCTCGGCGAGATGTCCTCCGCGCTGATCCACAGAATGTTGGGTTGTTTTCCCGCGTTTCCGTTGCCCGGTTTTCCAAACCGGGCGACGTCTTCATCCAAGAAGGCTTTCGAGAACACGCTCGCGACCGTCACTTTCTTGTTCGGCTTCCCGCCCGCCGCGTCTCCTTGAGTCGCATTCGATGTCTTCGACGGCAATGGCTGCTCGACACCACGAATGCGTCGCAGTGCTTCGTTGCAGATGTCCGCGATGTGATCCGCACTCCGCTTGCCTTCCGCTTCGAGCGTCGGAATCGCGGCTTCTGCCGGTGGACCGATCCGAGCCAGAAAGTCTGCCGAAGAATTCCACACGCCGCGTTCGTTCTGCTTCAGCCCTTCGAGCAACGTCGGCAGCCCTTCTTCAACAAGCCCGACCCGACAAAGCGCATACGCCGCCGCGATCCGCACGCCGAAGGATTTTTCACCGAGCATTCGCCGCAACGGTTCAACCGCTGATTTCGCCTCGTCGCCAAGATCACCCAACTCACTCGCCGCCCAATATCGCACGACGTCATCTTCGTGGTTCAACGCATGAGTCAGCACGGGCACCGCGCTTTTCCCAAACGCGTCAACCGACAACACCGCTCGCCGTCGAACGACTGGTGACGGCGACTGCAAGTCAGCGGACCATTCCACAAGTGATCGACCGGCAACCACTAAAACGGCGTCATCACTCCGTGAAATTCGCGGTGTCGCCCATAATGTCACGACGAAAACCAACAACATCCAGAATGATCTGAGTCGCATACTCTTTTTCCTCCACGATCGGCTTGCCATTTTCCTGTCCCAAATCTTCCTGTCTCACCAGCGTTCTTTTTCCGCAAGAAACCCGCAGTCCGCAGCGACACGAAGGAGACCGGCCTTCGACAGGAAAATGGATGACAGGAAAATAAACTCGGTTGTCGGACGCTTCTCGCAATCACCGTCGAACGACGTCTCGTCGTAACGACGGCGATTTGTTTAATCGAATCGCTCGCTTCGCCGGAGTAATTGTCGGCGGCAATCCGGACCAGCGTGCTGGCAACCACACGGTCAAGTCGATACGTCGAAGTGCGACATCGAGCACGAACAAGACGAGTGCCAGCATGACCAACTCCGGCCACAGCGGCCGAGTTTGCTGAGCCATGCGTTGCGCCGCCGATTCACCGGCGGCATCGAGCATCGCCTCGTTCGGTTTCGGATCGAATCGTCCGCCGGTTGCCGTTGCGATCTGTTGCAGCAACTCGGTGTTCGTCGGACGCAAACGCAGTTCGTCGGAGTAACCGACCGTGATGCCGCGCGTTTGCTGATGAATAATTGGGCCGTTGTCTGCAAATCTTTGCGACAGACTCAAGTGGTACTCGCCGGAGTGCGGCGTGTCGAATTCGGCGACGTATCGGCCCGGTGCCGTCTGAGTCATCGCCAGTTTGCGTTCGCCAAGTCGCGGGTCGATCACCGTCAATTCGGTGTCGGTCTGATTCAAGAACTTTCCGCTGACATCGACCGCATCCAGCGTGATCGTCGCGCGGCGGTGACGTTGCTGAACCTCAACCGTGACACCCTTGGCTTCGTTCTTGCGCATCGCGTGCCGGACGACTTGTGCCCAAAACTTGCTGTAGCCCGGCCACGTCAGCCACTCGGCGGCCCAGCGGCTCTTCGCGTCGGACGTGAATGCGACCGTTGTTCCCAGTCCATATCGCCACCACGCCAGCAGCGGATCGCCTTGTTCGGACGAGAGGATCAATTCGCACGTCGCCTTCGGGCGAGTCATCACGTAGCCGAGCAGAAACGGAGCGGATTCGAAGTCGATCCCCGCGAGTGCTTGTGTCGGACGAATGACCTGCGGGATAAACGGCTGCTCGTTGATCGCCGCTTTGCTGGCGGTCATCGTTTCCTTGGCGAATATCTGCGGCAGCGAGGCCGGATCGGTCGCGACGAAGTGCCGACCCTGACCGATGCGAGCGATCGTTTCGAGCAAGTCAGTCGCCGCACCATCTCCCACGCTGACCGTCGTGCAGGTGATGCGAGCACTGGCCATGCTCTGAGCCAGTCCCTCGAAATCGCCAGGGTTCGAGATGCCGTCGGTCAGCACGATCACATGCTTCAGCTTCGAGACCGCGTTGACCAGCGATTGATACGCCTCTTCCATCGGCGGATAGAGGCTCGTGCCGCCGCCGACTTGAATGCCGCTGATCTCGTCCGAGATGCGGGCTTTGTTCGACGCCGATTGCAGTTGGCTGACCCAATAGAACGTCTCGTCGAAACAGATCACGCCGATCTGGTCCTTCGGTCCCAGCAATTCCGCGGCGGCCTTCGCGGCTTCCTTTGCCATCTCCAACTTCTGTCCGGCCATCGACCCCGACCGATCGACCACCAAGACCATCGCGAGGCTCGGCTTTTCTTTTTCCTTTTCGAAG
>JANNDA010000053.1:0-1867 GCA_031387195.1 Planctomyces sp.
GAAATGCCGAGCACCTCAATAAGCCACTCAACCCCACACAGATTTCTGAACTGAGGCAGTTGATTCAGACACCCCTTTTCAGGAGACACGAAAGATGGCAACTATATTTTTTGAGGAAGGGCGTCTTGAGGGACTTCAGGAAGGACGTCAAGTAGGGCTTCAAGAAGGCCTTCGAGAAGCCACCAAGATTATCCTTGAGGGACGCTTCTGCCCTCTTTCCAAACGAGTCACCAAGATCATTGAGACTTGGCCAGATCAGTCATTACGGACGTTGACTCAAACCGTCGCGAGCTTGGAATCGCTGACCGATTTGAAACCGCATCCGAAGCAGAAGGGAGCCAAATGATGGCGTTGCTGACTGAGTTACACATCGATCGCCTGAGCGTTGAAGATCGGTTGCTACTGGTGGAAGAGATTTGGGACAGCATCGCTCAGACGCCGCAGGCAATGTCGCTGACTGAACATCAGCAACAGGAACTCGAACGTCGCTTGCAAAAGCATGAGCGAAATCCCGATGACGTGGTTTCGTGGGAGGAAGTTAAGGCGGCAACGTTGGAGAGGCTGAGCCAATGACTCTGACTGTGGTGTTGCGTCGCGCGGCCCAAACCGAATTCGATGAAGCGGCTGATTGGTACGAGCAACAACAAACCAACCTTGGACTTAAGTTCGTCGCCAAGGTGCAAGCGACTTTCGATCGCATCTGTCGGGTGCCACGCCAAATTCCAATCGTGTTTGAAGAAGCTCGCCAAGCCATCGTGGATCGCTTTCCCGACAGTGTTTTATTTCTGGTCGAACAAAACGAATTGTGGTCCTGGCAGTCTTCCATCATCGACGCGATCCTTCTGTCTGGAAACGTCGCCTCAAATAGCGCGACTCGATGACAACCAACGGAACTCTCCATGACTGATCTCCAGACTGCGGCACTGATGACTTCACTGCCAGTGACAACTTCGACCGTGACACCCGCCACCGGTACGACGGAAGTCGGAAGCTACTTCGTCTCGAATTATCCGCCGTTCTCGCAATGGCAGGTGGAGTTTGTTCCGGAAGCATTGTCAGCGTTCGCCAGCGAGCCGAATCGGGATGTGCCGCTCGGTTTATATTTGCACATTCCGTTCTGCCGGAAGCGGTGCAAGTTTTGTTACTTCCGGGTCTACACGAATCAAAATGCGACGGCGATTGAGCAGTACGTCGAATCGCTCGGTCGCGAAATTGAGATGCTCGGCCAACAGCCCGCCGTGCAAGGGCGGCATTTGAAAGTGGTTTATTTCGGCGGCGGGACGCCGAGTTATCTCGGCTCGAAGCAATTACTGTTTCTCCGTGACACGCTGCGGCGGACGATCTCATGGGATCACGCCGAAGAGGTCACGTTCGAGTGCGAGCCGGGGACGATGAATCTCGAAAAGGTGAAGACGTTGAAGGAAATCGGCGTCACGCGGGTGTCGTTGGGGGTCGAGAACTTCAATGATGCGATCCTGGAAGAGAACGGTCGGGCGCATCTCTCACCGGAGGTCTATCGCGCGTACGACTGGCTCAGGCAGGTCGGATTTCCGCAGGTCAACATCGACCTGATCGCCGGCATGATCGGCGAGACTGACGAGAACTGGCATCGCTGCATCGACGAGGCGCTCAAGCTGGAACCGGACAACATCACGATCTATCAGATGGAGTTGCCGTTCAACACGCTCATTTCGAAAGAGATGCGTGAGCACGGCGTCACATCGCCGGTAGCCGACTGGCCAACAAAGCGCCGCTGGGTGAGCGAGGCGTTCGATCGGTGCTTGACGGCGGGTTATCAGATTTCGAGCGGCAACGAATTGGTCAAAAGCCGCAACACCGACCGCTTCGTGTACCGCGACAATCTATT
>JANNDA010000079.1:0-14794 GCA_031387195.1 Planctomyces sp.
CTCCCTTCGCTCGCAACAAATACGGCAGCAATTGCGCCGCGCGGACATCGTTCTCCGGAACGTGCTTCGCTTCGAGTTCAGCGTCGAGTTGCTTCAATCGCTCATGCCGCGCCGGTGAAGACCAATCACACTCCGGCAACAATCCGTACCGCTGCAACTCAACAAACACGCGCCGCAACCGATTCGCTCTTCGGCACAATTGCCGCCGCTGCAATCTCGCCATCCTGCGACCGGCGGCCCGCGACGCGTCTTTGCCTCGCTCGATGTCACCTTCGACACCGGCTTCAAAACAGCGAACACCGGCGAGCCGTAACCTCACCGGCCTTCCATTTCGTGTCTCGATCAACGCCCAACCAATCGACGCCGTGCCGATGTCGAGTCCCAAGATGTACGAGAACTTCTCGTCGGAGATAGCCTCTCGCTGGGCGGCGACCGCGCGTGCTTTCGACATGGCTTTGACTCCTTGACGGCACAACGGGTGACTGTTCAAATCGTCCTCGTTGTATCCGAGCGGCGATTGCCTTCAAGTCACAGTAAGTGTGAAAGCTTTGGCTTTCGCGCGACAGGTTCAACCCTATGGCACCCCGCGCCGAGTTCACCTCGGCCGGGGTGCTTTTTTATTTCTCGCCGAAAAGTGACACCGTCAATCAATGAAGCCGGCGACACGTCTATGTCTTTGACCTCGTGCGTTTGTTTCTCGATGAATTCGCGGTCGTGTGGCACGCTCTCATTCATCGAAGGGCTTGTACTGGAGCACGTCCTTTTCAAAGCCTCAGGGTGCCACCCATCTTGTCTTTACTACTGACCCTGTGATGGTGGCCGACACGGCAACGGACCAAGAACCGGGTTCACCTTTGGTGTTTTTCCCAGCAGGGCCAGTTGTCGGCGGTTTCGCCGGGCAAACCTTCGCAGGCATCCAGGTCGAAATCATCTGGGTGAAGAGCGCGCCACATGATTTTTGGGACAACAACTTTGTCCAACTGGGACAGGAACTTTGTCCCAAATGACAACAACTTTGTCCCAAACCAAGCGCACTGCTCTACACGTCTAAATCTTTGACTTCCAGCGCGTGTTTCTCGATGAATTCGCGACGGGGTTCGACGGCGTCGCCCATGAGGATGCGGAACATTTCGTCGGCGGCAGCCGCGTCTTCCATCGTGATCTTCAAGAGCGTGCGAGTCTTGACGTCCATCGTTGTGGACCACAACTCTTCGGCGTCCATTTCGCCGAGACCTTTGAAGCGGGTGATCTTTTTCCCCTTCTCGCCGAGCTTGCGGAGTGTCATGAGCAGCTCGCGGATGCTGCTGAGCTTCACGTGGCCGGAGGCATTTTCGATTTGGAACGGGAAGTACGGTTCGCCGTTGCGATTGCCGGCGGGGAGCAAATCCTTCATCGCGAGACCGAACGACTGCAACTCTTTCAACGTTTCGTTGATGACGCGGACTTCGTGCAGTTCGACGATTTGCAGCAGGATGCCGACGTCTTGTGGCACCGGCTTACCAACCGTGGGCTTGCCGCTGGCATCGAGCGGCGGTGTAGCGGGAACTTGCGTGACGGCGGCAAGAAGCGGTGTGGCCAGCGAAAGGGCGGCCTCGGCAATCGTGAATTCTTCGCCGCGTTTGATTTCTTCTTCGGCGAGGAAGCGGTCCAGTTCTTCTTTGTTGAAGAACCAGTGCTGGTCCTTGCCGACGAAGACTCGGAAGCGCGGCAAGCTGCCGTCCGACGCGAGGTGATGCGTGGCGACGTGGCGCAGGTCGATGCCTCGACGTTCCATCGTTTCCAGCGGTTCGGACAGACGACGGATCAAGCTGACCAGTTTTTGCAGCGAGTCGCCCTCGATTTTGCTGCCGTTTTCCAGCACGACGATACTCTCGCTGAGGCCGATCTCGATCAGCTCGCTCATCATCTGCTCGTGCGATTGCACGTACCGCGTTTTGCCCCGTTGTTCGACCACTTTGTAGAGCGGCGGTTGAGCGACGTAGATGCAGCCGTTCTCGACCAGTTTGCGCAGGTGCCGGAAGATGAACGTCAGCAGCAACGTGCGGATGTGGCTGCCGTCCACGTCGGCATCGGTCATCATGATGATCTTGCCGTAACGCCGCGTGTTGACGTCTTCGAGTTCCGCACCGGGCGGAACTCCGATTGCTTTGAAGATGTTGGCGATCTCGACGTTGTCGAGCACTTTGACGAGTTGTGCTTTCTCGACGTTCAGGATCTTGCCACGCAGAGGGAGGATGGCTTGCACGTTCGAGTCGCGACCGGTGTCGGCCGAGCCGCCGGCCGAGTCACCTTCGACGAGATAGAGTTCAGTGAGGTTGAGGTCGTGGCTGCGGCAGTCTCGCAGTTTCTCCGGCAGACCGCCGGTCGTCAGGCCGCCCTTCTTGCGGACCATCTCACGCGCCTTGCGAGCCGCTTCGCGAGCTTCCGCCGCTCGCAGACCTTTCGTCAGCAGCAGCTTCGCCGTCTGCGGATTCTCTTCCAGGTATTTCGACAATCCGTCATGCACGACCGAGGTGACGATCCCTTCGACTTCGCCGTTACTGAGCTTCGTTTTGGTCTGACCTTCAAACTGCGGATTCGGCACGCGGACCGAAACGATCGCGGCCAGTCCTTCCCGGAAGTCTTCTCCGCTGGGGGTGAAGTCTTTGAAGATGTTGTTCTTCTTGCCGTAGTTGTTAAAGACTCGCGTGAGGGCGTTCTTGAAGCCGGTGAGGTGCGTGCCCCCTTCGATGTTGTTGATGTTGTTGGCGAACGAACGAATGCTCTCCGAGAAGCCGTCGTTGTACTGCATCGCCACTTCGACTTCGGAACCGTCGATCGCTCCCTTGATGTGGATCACGTCGTTGTGAATCGGAATGTCTGCTCGATTTAAGAACTTGGCGAACTCGACCAAACCGTTTTCATAATGGAACTCTTCCTGCTGACCGTTGCGCTCGTCTTGCAGCCGGATGCGGATGCCGGCGTTGAGGAACGTCAACTCTTGCAGCCGCTTGGCCAGCACATCGAAGTGAAACTTCGTGTCCGGAAAGATTTGGTAGTCCGGTTGAAACGTGACTTTGGTCCCGGTCGTTTCGCATTTACCGATCTTCTGCAGATCGTGAACTCGGATGCCGCGAGCGAACTCCATCGTCCACACATGCCCCTCGCGACGAACTTCGACTTCGAGCCATTCGGCGCAGGCATTGACTGCCGTAATCCCAACGCCGTGCAGGCCGCCCGTGCCGGTTTTGTAGCCACTCTGCCGGTCAAATTTGCCACCGGCGTGAATTTTGGTGAACACGATCTCCAGAGCCGACTTGCCCCCTTGGTCGGCCATTGTTCCCACAGGAATTCCGCGACCATCATCGAGAACTGTGGCGCTGCCATCGGCATTGATGTTGACCGTAATCGTGGTGGCGAAACCGTTGACCGCCTCGTCGATCGAGTTATCGACCACCTCAAAGACAAGGTGATGGAGCCCACGCGACGCGCGATCGCCGATGTACATGTCCGGTCGCAAGCGGATCCCTTCGATTCCTTCGAGGGCGCGGATGTTCGTTTCGTCGTAGGTGCCAGCGGCGGCGGGTGTCGTTTGAGGCTGATCGCTCATTGAATTTGCATCCTGTTGGATTTTCGATCCGTCATTCAGTCAAAGTAACCCGAAGCGTTAGCGAGGAGGGTGATCCAGAAGACTCTGAATTCCTCGTTTTGCGGAGCGCCCGCCCTCGCTGACGCTTCGGGTTACTTTTTCAGTTCCGTCTTCAAGCGGAATTTCAAATCTTTGATCTTCAGTTGAGGCTGCTGTTGTTGCAGCGTGGCCAACAATGACTGCTTGTGAAAGCTGGCCAATTCACTGAGCAAACCCGTATTCGAGACGCCGATTTGTAACACTCCTCGGCTGAGTCCGATGACTTTCGAGTTCTTGGCGACATCGTCACCTGCGGCCAACTTCCATGCTTGCTGTAATTGCTGAGTCCCTTGGACTCGGGCCAATCCCTTGAGGGCAATCAGTTCCGACAACACCTTGCCAAGTTGCTGCGGCTCCGGTCGGCGATTGCCGATCGGCTGGAATCCTCGCAAGTCCGCATACGGGTCGAGTGGCATTAACGATCTCGCGAAAGCGGCATCACGACGTACTGATAACCATCGTCCGTCTTCAGTAACGCAGCACTCTCCGAATCGTTCAACAGCACTTTTACCGAACTTGCCGAATCGAGAATTCGCAGGAACTCGACGATGTAGCGCGGATCGAACGTGATCGTCAGCGAGGCTCCGTCGTAACTGATCGGCACTTCGACTTTCGATTCGCCGATGTCTGCCGCGATGCTCTTCAACCGCAAGACGCCGTTGCCGAATTCAAAATCGACGCCGCGACTTTCTTCGCTGGTGACGATTTGAGCCTGACGCACGGCTGACTGAAACGGGCCGACGACCATGTCCATTTGCACGCTCGATGATGACGGGACAACGTCGGCATAACGCGGAAATCGTCCTTCCACCAAGCGGCTGTAAATTGTCGAACTGCCGCACTTCACCAAGACACTGTTGGGATACACGGCCAAATAAACGTCCTGGTCCGCGTCACTGATGCTTTTCTCGATCAACGCCAACGCTTTCGAGGGAACGACCGGATGCGTGGTTCTCGCTTCCACCGCACCAACCGTCGTGACGACCGTGCTGACGACTGCGAGCCGACGGCTATCGGTAGCGGCCATCGTCAGCTTGTCTCCCAGGAATTCGAGCAACACTCCGCCGAGCGCATATCGCGTACTTTCTACATCCGTCGCAAAGACTGTCCGGCGAATCATCTCTTTGAACGAGGCGGCGGGGATGACGTGATAGCTCTCGGCGTCGAAGGCTTGTACTGGCGGGAACTCAGCGGGATCTTCGGAGGACAAGCGAAATTCGCTGTGGCCAGATCGAATCCAAACCGCCTTCTCACCGACTTCCAGATCGACACTCTCGTCGCTCAGTTCGCGAAGAATGGAAACCACTCGATCTTTCGGCAGCAACACTTCACCGGACGAGTCCGTTTCCACACCGGGGATGTCGTACCGAATGCCGACTTCCTGGTCCGTGCCGATCAGCGTGGCCTTTCCACCGCCGACTTGGAGTTTGACGTTCTTCAGGATGTCTTTGGGAGAACGGGAGGGAACCACGCCACTGACGATTTGGAAGGCGGTCGATAATGACGGTCGATGACAATGGAGCTTCATGTTTTGGCCATACAAAAGAGGGGAGAAAGTTTGAGAGCTGACTCTTCTTATAGAAGAAATCTTAAGAGTCGTATTCGTATCAGTCAGACAGGAAATTGTGGATTGTTGAACGGCAGAAAACGGAGCGGCAAGGTAGCGAAAACGTTACGTTCTCACAACGAGCCAAAAGGGCTGTTGGCATCGTGTGGAGAGACCGTTGACTGGGGTTTAAGCGAGCCAGTTAAAACGGTGTTTGATGACACCGGCGGGACGCACAAGAGAGGCGCGTGGAGAATGCCGAGTCTTTCTAACAGGCGGTCAACACGTTGTTGAAAACGTGGCTCGATCGTCTGTGTGTCGGCTAGCCTTTCCAGGCAGACACAATCAAAGCACTTGCAGGACGGGCACTGTTGCCCGTCATCGAGTGAGCGACGGGCAAGAGTGCCCGTCCTACGACAGTGAGTGATGTGCCGATCTTAAACCAGAATTTCGAGTTTGACGGCGAAGTCATTCGAGCTGAACAGGAAGTCCCGCAGTTTCGCTTCCGTCTTGTAGAGCGCCGATTGAGCGGACGGCGAATCGATCTCAGCCAATCGGTCGAGGAGATTGACCAGCGATCGAAAGCGAACGGAACTGGCCATCAAATCGGTCATGATTTCATGAACAAAAGGAGAGGTCATTTCCTCAAGATTCTGATTTTTGAGACGACCGGGGGTGACGATGGCTTCAATGATGTCCGAGCAGATGGCGGCGCTGCTGTTGACATAGCTGCCGTCGAGATAGGCGTCGATCTGACTCTCGAAATCGACCGAAGCGACATGGGTTGGGCTGCGGCCAGAGCGTGGTCGCATGACATGATCGAAGTTGTAGTCGGCGATGCGGTTGCCGGCACTGACTCCTTCAGTGGCATCAAATCGCCAATGAATGCCCAGGAAAATCCGGCTGGCAGCGTTCTCTGCAGCCGCTTGGCTGAAGCTATCGAAATGTCTGGGGCGGTTTTCGCGGACATGGTCCAAGACGAGGTCCGGGATCATTTCATGAATGTCGGTCGTCCAGCCGTTGAACTCATCGGAGACGAAGTCGAAAGGGATACTGAAGCTGATGTCGTCGGTCTGGTAAAAGTTTTGCATGGTCTTGAAGGTCGCGGCACCGAAGGCCGCGTGACCCGATGTGTAGGCGGGGAACGGCGGAGTGAAGTTGATATCCTCGCCAGGACTCAGCGGGTTGCTCAGCGGCGCACCCAGCGGCGACCAGTCCTCATTGCCCGCAGTTTCCTCATTGCCGTCCGCATCCCCATTCCGGATGGCGACGATCGGTCGCCAGAACTCGTCGCGATACTTGACGCCCCAGCCCTGAATACCGGCATCAGCCATTGCAACATTGATCAAGGTTAACATCCGCGCGTTTTCGGCGACGGTGTTCCCTTCCTGTATCGCGATGATTCGAGCGATCTGATTGTAGAGACGCGGTGGATCTCCCAGACCATTGGCCACGTCGTAACCCCAGTAAATGCCGATCTCCGTTTGGTCCGTGGTGCGTTCCGTGCTCAACTCTTCGCCCAACTCCATGACTTGGCTGTAAGCCTGCGTGTACTCGTCCGAGGTCAAACTCGGAACGGTTGGAGTTGGGATCGCATCGGTGCTGGGGATGCCAAACGGAGTGACTTCGCCCCAAGCAGGCGTCAAGAACGGCTGGCCGAGATTCAGCGGGTCTTTGGCGTGGTGTCCGGGTTGTCCGTCCGCGACGTATTCACCGGCGACTTCTGAGCCATCATTGGTTCGCGCTACCAGGATTTTCTGCGCGACGAACTTGCCGACGTTGATGCCCCGCGTTTCCTTGAGTCCGTTTGGAACCTTCGCGAGAGACTGAGTGAGATTCGAGTCGATGAACGCTTTTTGGTGTGGGTACATCGCCACGAGGGTGTCGTGTGCCGCTTGAGAAACAGCAGCGACATCCGAAGCATTCGTGAAATTCGGAGCTTGGACCAAATACGGGTTGTAAGTCCGATGGATGGAGTTCCAAGCGTCAAACATGGCGACATGCACGATCGCCAGAGCACGGCTGGACCGAGTCGGCCCCGGTTGGTCGTTGACGACACCGCTGCTGTAAGACAGCCGATTCACTTCAATAGCGACCGCGTTCCAGTCCATGATTGGATCAACGGACGGGACGCAACGTTCTTCGAGAGCTTCGATGACTGACTGGTACGCGAAACCTGGACGACGAATTTTGGGGCGGAGAAATGACATCGTGACCAGACTCCTCGGAGAACATTCTGGAGCGCTCATTGCACAGTGAACGAGTTCTTCTCATTGGATCGGTCATTCAAGTATTGAGAGGCAAAGCACTCTCGTTTCCTCGATTCGACTGTCGCAACCGCTAGGTCGGATTCGATCGTCACGATCACGCTGACGGGATCAAAGACTGTTCGACCTTAGTCATCCGCTGGCGAAGTTTGGCGTCCGTCTGGAGACGCTCCTCTTGTCGTCGCACCGCATGTAACACGGTGGAATGCTGTCGCTCGAAAAGTTCACCCAACTGAATCAGCGGTGTTCCACAAATCTTGCGGCAGAGCCACATCGCGCTTTGTCTGGGTAAGACCAGCACTTGCGAGCGAGTGCTGGATCGCAGCGAGGCGAGTGTGACTCCAAATTCCGCCGCGACGGCCTTCGTGACCGCGAGTGGTGTGATCGAGTGAGACGCGTAATCTTGCCTCAGCAATTCTTCGACGAGTTCGCGTTTGATCGGCCGGCGGCGTTCCACAAGTTGTGTCACCAGGCCGGCGAGTTCGCGTGGCGAAACCTGCACGGACTCTGCCAGTAACGCCAGCGAGTCGCGCGGGAAAGTCACCTTTTGCTGCTGAGCAAAGTGCCGGAGCAGCAACGCACGACTCTCCGTCCCGGGCCATTTGACGGGCAGAGTTGTCCCGCCACGGAACCGGTTGACGAGCTTCGGCAGGTACGATTCCAACTGTCCGGGCAACTTGGTGCTGCTGACGATCACGTCGTGCCCGTGATTCAGGAGTTCGTCGATGACCGCGAGGAGCTGCTGCTGTGTCTGTGGCCGGCCGGCAATCGCGTGGATGTCCTCGCAACCGAAGACCGATACGGATCGGAATCGGGCCTGAAATTCGGCAAGCTCTTTCTTGTCCGACGAGTCTGCCAGTTGGGCGGCAAATTCGCTGGCGGTGACGACACAGGCATCGAGAAGGTCGCGAGCAAACTCGCGAATCAACGCGGACTTTCCGCAACCTGCTGAGCCGACCAAGTACAACAACCGGCCCTTGCCCTCGCGGACAGGTTTGCTCAATCGGCTCAACGCGGTGCGAGCCAATCGTTGTTCGACGAGGGGAATCAGCGTTTCAAAGTTGGTGGATGAGCGTGACAAGATTTCCTCAACATCGCTTCGGCCACGTTTCAGGGAGTCAATCGTGGACGCAGCGAGCGGAGATTATGCTGAAGTCGGGGCAACGAACAACGTGACTGGATTGGGAAAGAACTCATGTCGGCTGACACGACTCAACCTGCTCGACCGCAATCGACGGTTCCTTCGCGCTGGTGGACGGCGTTGCTGCGACCGATCCTCGCCGATCGAGCGATGTTTCGAGAACGACCGTTTCAAGGAATGTTGTTTTACATCTGGCTCTATCCATTCACACCCGCTGGCAAGGTAATGATGGTGGCCTTGGGAGTCTCGGCGGCGGCGGGATCGATCACGGACGAAATGCCCATCTATCAACTGCCGATGACGATTCTGGTGCTGGTGTTGGTCACTTCGGCGGTCGCTTCGATGTTGCGCTGGCTGAATGTGTCGATTGCGGGCACCTGGCCCGATCGAGTCACCGCCGGACAGCCGGTGCGGGTTGATTTCACGGTGACGAATCAGAGCCGTTGGCCGTTGCTCGATGTGGCCATCGACTGCTTCAAGTTGCCGTCATCGTGGAAAGTGATTCGCGACGAACGCATGGTGCCGACATTGCCGCCCGGTCAATCGGTTACGCTGCCGATCCGAGTCACCCCGCGCCGCCGCGGCCTGTATCAGTTGCCGCCGCTGCGAGCCTTTTCGACGTTTCCGTTCAATCTGTTTCGGAACCAATTGGGACGGAAGGAATCGTCGGCAGTGCTCGTGCTGCCCAAGTTTGAATCGTTGGCGCGGATCAATTTGCAGGTTGGACATCGCTATCAGCCCGGCGGGATCTCGTTCACGTCGCAGATTGGCGAATCGCCCGAATACATCGGCAACCGCGACTACATGCCGGGCGACTCGCCTCGGCATATTGATTTCCGTTCGTGGGCTCGGCTGGCCCGCCCGGTCGTGCGTGAGTTTCAAGAGGAGTATTTTCATCGCCTGGGACTCGTCGTAGACACGTTCGTTCCGCGTCGCCGTTTTCTGTGGCAGCGAGACGACCGAGCCCTCGAAGCGGCGGTCAGCCTGACCGCGTCCGTGGCCGAAGTCTTCTCGCGCGGCGAACACTTGCTCGACGTCTTTGCGGCCGGCCCTGAGTTGCACGTTTTCCGGACCGGTCGCAACACAACACCGATCGGCAGCGTGCTGGAAATCCTCGCCAGTGTTCCCCCCTGCCGAAAAAACCCGTTCGACCGCATCACCGCCGCACTGTCGAACGAGTTGCCACACATCTCGTCGATCGTCTGCATCTTCCTCGACTGGGACGACTCTCGCCGCCGCCTCGTCCAAGCGGCCCTCGATCACGGCTGCATCGTCAAGGTTGTCATCATCCAGCAACCGCTGAGCAAGGCGTTTTCGATCGCCCTACCCGACGCCGATGTGATCCTGCTCACCCCCGACCAAATCGAAGCGGGGATCGGCGAGCTGTGATCACGAAATTGAGCAAGACAACGCGGGTGACACACCCGACAAAAAAGGCGAGCGGAGCGGCGTCAGCCCCCTGGTTTTTCGGGGACTTCACGCACCACCAAGGGGAACGCCGTTAAGTATTTTGATACCGCAGAATACAAGCCCGACGCGCCAGCGAGCGCACGCATTTGAACCGCCAACGCACGCACTCGCTGGCGCATCGGGCTTGTATTGGTGCAATTCGCATGGAGATCAAATCCTTAACCGCGTTGCACCAAGCGGCTGACGCCACCCCGCTCGCCAGGATTCGACTTTCTGTCTGGCAGCAAAATCCTTACGCCCGCGACAACCAGCAGGCCATTCGCACGACGGTTAGAACCTTTCTACCGATGGTGCGGAGAAGCGCTATGGCGAACCGATCAGGAATGCGGAGTGTGCTCATCGTGCCGCTCCAACCTTTTTCGCCAGTCGTGTCGTTTGGGAGTTGCCCAGCATGTGCTTTTCGTCGTGGCTACGATCGGTTCAGACCAAGTTGCGTTCTTCCAAGCTGATCAAAAGGATGATTCGTCCCACGATCCGATCGACGCAGGCGAGCGGATCGATCGAGCGGCTGGAGTCGCGCGAGTTGTTGACGGCAGACGTGTTTGTCCATGTCGATAATGCCGGACATCTTTTACTCGACGACATAGCCGGTACATCCAGCAATGTCACCGTGCAATTCAACAACACGACCAAAGAGTTCCTCGTCTCCTCCACCACGGATGAACTGACGACGGACGGCACGACCTTCACAGATCATGTGCGCGTTTCCGGTGCCTTGGTGACGAATGGCTTGATCGCCAACTTGGGCGATGGCGATGACCGCTTGAATCTCTCGGCATTCACGCAGGGATCAACGGTGCTCGGTGGCATCGGGAAAGACACCGTGCTGGGTGGATCGGGCAAGGACAGCCTGGACGGCGAAGAGGGAGACGATTCTCTGGTCGGGGGATCTGGTGACGACACGTTGTCGGGCGGTATGGGAAATGACGTGTTACAGGGCGGAAATGGCGCGGACTTGTTGAGCGGTGGCGATGACAACGACACCGTCAGCGGGCAAAACGGCAGAGACACGCTCAGCGCGGGAGCCGGAACCGATCGCATCTCCGGAGGAGATGGGACGGATCTGTTTGTCGAAGAGACTGATGCCGCCAGCGTCACGCTGACGACCTCGCGTCTCATCGGGTTGGGTACCGCCGTTGACGATCAAGAAGTATTTTCGACCATCGAAACGGTGCGGCTGACCGGCGGTGATGGCGACAACAATTTTGATCTTTCCGCATCAAACGTGACGGCGACGCTCATTGGTGGCAAAGGAAATGACACGCTGTTTGGTGGCAGTGGAATTGCTGCGATATCGGGGGGTGAGGGAGACGACACGCTCGGCGGGCGAGGGAAAGCGGACACGCTCGAAGGGGGTGACGGCAATGATGTGATTACCGGTGGAGGTGGCGACGATTTGCTGGTTGGAGGTGCCGACGACGACGACCTGGATGGCGGCAGTGGCCACGACAAACTTCAAGGCGACGCGGGCCTCGACATCTTGGTGGGCGGCACGGGCAATGACCTTTTGATCGGTGGCGATGACGCGGATTTGATGGAGGGAGATGCCGGCAACGACAGCCTCGACGGTGGCCTGGGGGACGACATCCTCAATGGTGTCAGCGGCGACGACAAACTCCTGGGACGAGCCGGTGGCGACTCCGCCGATGGCGGTACGGGCGCGGATTTTCTCAGCGGTGAAAGCGGGGATGATTCGCTGGTCGGCGGCAGCGGCAACAACACCATTTTTGGCGGTGGTGGCATCGATACTTTGACGGCTGATGGGGGAAATGATTCGCTCGTTGGTGGCAACGACGATGACCTGATCGACGCCGGCGCGGGGAATGACACGCTCTCCGGAGACGGCGGTGGCGACACTCTCGACGGAGGTTCCGGAATCGATGTTCTGACGGGCGGACTTGGTGACGACTGTCTGTCGGGTGCGGAGGGGAATGACCTCATCAGTGCCGGCGCTGGCGACGACTCGCTCGATGGCGGCGCGGGACTAGACAAGCTCCTCGGCGAGGCGGGCGAGGATGAACTGGAAGGGGGCACCGAGAACGACTTGCTCTTCGGTGGCCTGGGGGATGACCTACTGACGGATATCAGTGGAAACGATTCGCTGAATGGCGGCGGTGGCGACGACATCATTTTCGGTGGTGACGGAAACGATGTCGTGAATGGCGTCGATGGAAACGACTTCCTTTCGGGAGACGACGGCCATGATACGGTCATCGGCGATGCGGGCACCGATACCCTCGAAGGGGGAATCGGCAACGATCAATTGTTCGGCGGAGTTGGCAACGACGAGATGACCGGCGGCGAGGGGAACGACACGCTGGATGGTCAAAACGGCAACGACACGATCACCGGGAGCGAAGGGAACGACCAAGTCTCAGGCGGTGCCGGATTCGATCTGTACTTCCAGGAAACGAATTCCGTCTTGGTCTTTGTCAAGCAGCAGCAACTCAATGTGGTGATTGTCGAACAGTCGGCGATTCTGCTGGAAAGCAAAACCGTATCGGGCTTTGAAGTCGTGGCTGTCGTTGGTGGTGCTGCCGATAACTTCATCGACGCATCGGGGATGTCGATTCCGGTCGTCCTCGTCGGTGGCGAAGGCGAGGATACGTTATTGGGTGGCAGCGGCGATGATCTGCTTGTTGGCGAAGGCGGGGACGACTCGATCGTTGGCGGCAGCGGCGACGATGTCATCATTGGTGGGGCCGGGACCGACAACATCGCTGGAGGGTCTGGCAACGATGCGATTGAAGGTGGCAGCGGCAATGACACGATCAGCGGCGGCAGTGACCGCGACACGCTGCTCGGAGGCACCGACGACGACTCGCTGACCGGCGGCAGCGGCAATGACGTCGTGCTGGGCGAAGCGGGCGAGGACGTTGTCACTGGGGATTCAGGTACGGATCAACTTGCCGGTGGTGGCAACGGGATCGTCGCCGATCCAAACGACACGATTAACGGCACCGCGTCGGAAATCGACGAGACGTTAGTTGTCGATTTTGGACTGATCATCGACCAGATCCTGACGGACTTGATGCTCTAAAGAGTTATCACCGAAGGCGATTTGTTTGTGACGAGCTGATTGCTCAACAACGCTTTATGAAGCGAGCGGCTCGTCACGCGGAGCGATGACGGCTACGTATTTGCGGCTTCGCTGCGTCATTACGCTTCGTCCGGCTTTTTGAGCGGGCTCGTTGAATCAACGAGCCACCAGCCGACGGCGGCGAGCAACAGAATTCCGGCGTAGACGTAAAACATCGGATCCCATTGCGCTCGTCCGGAGTGGCCTTGAGCTTTCATCCAGTCTGCGAAGCGACCGACGAACAACTGCGAGGCGATCGCACCGACTCCACCCAGTGAATTCATCAGTCCGAAGAGCGCGCCGAGATGACGACCGCTGATGTCCGTCACCGCGCCCCACCACGCGGCCAGCGTCGAGACGGTGAACATCAACGAGCCCGCCGTCCATAACGTGGCGATCAACGGCGAGTCGCACGTTTTGCCAATCAACAACGAGATTGCCGCCAGGACGACTACCGAGCAACACCAGCGGCGGCGGACTTTCTTGCGATCACCAGTCACTCGCGTCAGCCAATCAATGACGAATCCACCGCTCAAGCAACCGATCGCTCCACCCGCCAACACGATGCTGGCCAATTTTCCGGAGAGCAGTTTCTCCACGCCGCGACCTTCTTTCAGATAGGTCGGAAACCACGTGAAATACAGGTACGAATTGAACGCCGAGCAGGCCAGGATGAAGCCCAGTACCCAAATCGGACGGTGCCGAAAAATGGCTCGCCACGGAATCGGCGGATGCTCGCCCACCGTGCGCGTGGTCCCGGCTTGAATGAGCTGCCGTTCGGCCTCGTTGACGGCGGGATGCGTCAGCGGGTCATCGCGATACCACCACCAATACACCGCCGCCCAGATCACGCCGGGGATGCTCAGTGTGGCGAACGTCCAACGCCAGCCGATCGCATTGATGAGGTACGCAGTGAGGATCGGCGCGGCGGCTCCTCCCACTTGGGCCATCGAGTTCACCAGTCCCTGAGCCATCCCACGCCGCTCGACCGGAAACCATCGCGACAGGATCCGTGCTGTGTTCGGGAACGCGCCTGCTTCACCCGCTCCGAATAAAAACCGAATGGCGATCAACGAGGGCAATCCCATCGCCGCTCCGGTCAACGCCGTGAACGCCGACCACCAGATGACGATCCGCGTCAGCACGCCGCGCGAACCGTACTTGTCCCCCCACCAACCCATCGGCACTTCGAACAGCGAGTACGCCAGCGTGAAGGCCGCCATCACGTAGCCCATGCTGGTTTTAGAAAAGCCCAGATCGGCCCGCATATCTTGCTCGGCTTGTCCGATGCAGATGCGGTCCACGTAAAAGATAAACGCCAGCACGCACAGAAATGTGAGCACGCCGTATCGCACGAAGGTGGGTTTGTCGGACGACGACGTTTCGTGCGGTAAGCTCATCAATGACCTCGCGAGGGCTGAGCGTTGGCGAATAACGCCGCGAGGATAAACTGCGCCCTACTCCGTCGCTACTCGCTCACCGCCTCAGAGAGTCAGGCGACAGGGTTATCGCCGAAGGCGAGGTTTTGTGGCGAGATTTTACGTAGCCGTCACGCTCCGCGTGACGAGCCGGTCGCAAAACAGAAAGATGGGAAGCAATCGGCTCGTCACGCGGAGCGAGACCG
>JANNDA010000029.1:0-10882 GCA_031387195.1 Planctomyces sp.
CGACAGCGGGCTGTTCGAGTTCCAATCGCAAGTCAAAGTCGAGATCGACAAAGACGACCGCCCGGCGCAAATGCACCTGTGGCACGACAACGCGTCGCTCAACAGCAACTCTGACTTGGTTGGCGACGTCATCATCGAAGATGGCCGAGCACGTGGCACGGTGAAGCTCGGCAAGCCAACGGAATTCTTTGGCAAGACCTTCTCTTTCGACCTGACCTTCGACGTCGAAGTCCTGAAGCTACCGGCCACGGATAAAGAATGATTGTCTGGTGCGACCCATCGACGCGGACGGAATTCGACGTGATGCGTCGCGTTTCGGTGAGAGTTCAGCGGATCGTCACGAAGTCGTGATGGCTCAGAAGAACGTGGACGAGGTTCTCTCTGGCTCGCAGTCGCGGGTCGGTGCTGGGAGGGACTGACGTGGCGAGTCCGGTCGGCGTGCGTGTCAGCTTGCTGGGATCAGCCAGTGTTGCCGACTGGCGTTGCAGGAATTTCTCACTGGCGGCGAATTCGTCGGGACTCGGTTCGCGAATCAGTACGGCACGGAAGGCGGCACGGACGAAGTCGGCATCGGCGGAAAGACGAGAGTCGAGAGCCAGGTCGCGGGCGAGCAATCGCGACTGCGTCAGCGCGAGCGGGCCATTAGCCAGCGCGAGGGCTTGCTGAGGCATGATGCTCTCGGTTCGCTCGAAGCATTCCGCGGCGGAAGGGCCGTCAAAAAGTTCCAGCATCATGGCCTGATCGTCCGGCGTGTGTCGGAAGTAGAGGCTGCGTCGCGGAGTCGAGTCGGCGACAGCAGGATCGAGTTCCTGCCCGCTGAAGGACCGATCGAGCCCGTTGGTTAACGCCCACAGTGTGTCACGCACGACCTCGGCTTCCATGCGGCGGTGGTTTGCTCGCCAGTAAAATCGGTTGTCGGGATCGAGTGTCGTGTTCTGAATACTAGCCCGACGCGCCAGCGAGGGATCGGGGACGAATTCATCAATCTTTGCCCCTCCGATCCCCCGCTGGCGCGTCGGGCTAGTATCGGACGTCGCTCGCCGATACGCCGCGCTCGTGACCATGAGCCGATGCAGGTGCTTCATGTTCCAGCCGGATTCCATGAACTGAATGGCGAGCCAATCGAGCAGGGCAGGGTGGGTCGGTGGTTTGCCGTTGAGTCCGAAGTTGGCGACGCTCGGCACGAGCGCGGAGCCGAAGTGACGTTTCCAAACATGATTGACGGCAACTCGCGCCGTCAGTGGATTGTCTTTGTTCGTCAGCCAATTGGCCAGCGCGAGCCGTCGGCCGGTGCTGGTGGTTGGGTATGTTTGGCCGAGTGGTGTGTAGGTCGCATCAACTTTCGCGGCGTTGGTCTTCGCGGCTTCGACTGCGGCGCGAGCGGCGGCGAGCTTGGTCTCGGCAACTTTGCGGGCTTCTTCGGATTTGGGATTTGAGATTTGAGTTTTCAAATTTGAAATCTCAAATTGGGCGTTGTCGAGTTGTTGCTCAGCACGCAGCGCTTCGAACTCCGCTTTCGCGAGAGTGACGAGTCGTTCGGCGCGGCTGGCCGTCGTCGCTTGGTTGCCCTCGGCCGAGGGCGGCCAAGCGACATGCTTCTCGACTTCCGCAGCGACTCGCGCTTCGATGGCGGTCGATTCCGCGCGAGCGACGTCGATCGACTTCAAGGCCAACGCAGCTTCAGACTCCGCTGTTCGCAAGGCGATCCGTAACTCTTCGACGCTGACTTCAAACGGCACGATCTTCAAGGAATGGAACTCCGCGACTCCGGCGTGACACCACAGTGCGAAGCGGCCGGGTTGGCGAGGCGTCGGCATCGCGTAGGCCAGCTTCAATTCTCCGTTGAGCCAGATCTTCAACTCTTGCTCGCGAGCGGTGATCTCCAGCATCGTGTCTTCGTTGACTTTCACGGTTGCCGGAACGATGCCTGCGCCGGGATAGACCTCAGAGCCGTTGAGGCGATGGAAAGCTTGCACCGTTGAGTTGCCGGTCCCCAACGCGGTGTAGACGGCTTGGGCGTCTTTGAGTTCGATCATGTCGAAGAACAGACCGACCGAACCGATCGAACCGCCGCTTAGCGTGCGGTATTTCAGCGTGGCTTTGAAGTCCTGCGGATGATTCGTCTGCGTCGTGATCGTTACGAAATGGCCAGGCGTTTTCAGCTTGAGCTTCTGGTCCTCGAAGGCCCAATCGCCGCTGAGGATTTTCCAGACCTCTTTGTTGTGCGTCGCGAAGTTCTCGTCGAAGTAGGACGGGCACTCTTGCCCGTCGCTTTTCGTAGGACGGGCAAGAGTGCCCGTCCTACGTTTCACGATCTCGACTGCGGCTTGCTTTTTGGCAACATCGGCTTCCGCTTGTGTGATGGCAGTCTTTGCGTTGTTGATCAACTCCTGTCGGCGGTCGGCGCGAAGATCGGGATAGAACGATTCGAGCGGCAATTTGATCGGCTCGATCGGCGGCAGCGGCAGATTCAAAACACTCGGCACTCCGGGGGCGAGCGGCTTGTCTGTGACCGGATTCTTCTCGTTGCCGCGATCGAAGAGGTACGTCGGCGTGGCGAGGTCTGCGTCGAAGACAAAGTCATCGCCATCCTTCAACGTGTTACCGGGAGGTGCCCCTGTCGGCCAACTTCCAGTGATGATCTCTTTCTTACCGACGAGTTGATCGGTGCGAACGTTGTGCGGCTCGAAGAACGCTCGCAGTCGAAAGTATTCTTCTTGAGCCAGCGGGTCGAATTTGTGGTCGTGGCAGCGACAGCACTTGAACGTCAGGCCGAGAAACGCCGAACTCGTGAACTCAACCGTGTCCTGCAACCAAACATTGCGATTGAAAACGTAGTAGTGCCGACCAAGAAACCCAGTCGCGCGACCTACGTCACGATTTCCAGGAGCAACTTCATCCGCCGCGAGCATCTCGACAATCATTTGGTCATACGGCTTATTCGCCGCGATGGAGTCGATGACCCAGTCTCGCCATCGCCAAATGTGTCGCCGCGAGTTTCGCAATTCGTTGCCACCTCGGCTGCCGTACCAATCGCTGTAACGCCAAATATCCATCCAATGCCGCCCCCACCGCTGTGCGTGCTCCGGCGAAGCCAGCAAATGATCGACGACACGTTCGTAAGCGTCGGGTTCGTTGTCGTTCAGAAAATCACGCAACTCGTCCGATGTCGGCGGCAGGCCGATAAGGTCGATGTAAACTCGCCGCAGCAAAGTCGCTTTGTCAGCCGAGGGGAGCGGCGTGAGTCCGCGTTGTACGTGCTCGGAGACGATGAAGTGGTCGATCGGATTTCCGTAGTGCAAGCTTCCAACTTGCAACTCCGGGAAATTGCCCGGAGTTGCAAGCTGATTGGGCTCGACTCGTTGCAAGCTGGAAGCTTGCACTACGGGGCGGAAAGGCTTTCTAAACGCCCAGTGGTCGCGCGGATCGGCGACTGGTTCATCGTCGGGAGCCTTCGCGCCAGCGTCGATCCATGTTCGCAGCAACTCGATTTGCTCCGGTTTCAACGGCTCGCCTTCGACCGGCATTTTGGTGCGACCGTTTTCACCGAGGAGGGCTTCGATCAAGACGCTCTTGGCACTGTCACCAGTGACGAGGGCCGGTCCACTTTCGCCACCTTTGAGCGTGAACTTCGCCGTGTCGAGCCGTAAGCCGCCCTTCTGCCGCAGGCCACCATGACAGGCCACGCACTTGGCTGTGAGTAGCGGCTTCACGTGCTTGAGGTAATCGACGGGAGGATTCGCCGTGTCAGCGGCGTCAACGCGGATCACCAGCAGCAGCAACATAGTGATGGCGAGGTAGCAGAGACTTCGGTGCATAAAGAATCTCAGCGCAGAAGACGTCGTGTTCGGTCACACGGAGCATCTTGCCGCCGCGAAGCCTGGCCCTCAAGCGAGATCACGGCGTGTGCTGCCGGTTATTGCACCGACAAATGCATCTCGGCCTCGGTCCCCTCTGCCTCGACTGTCGCCATGACTTGGTCGAGTTGCTGCTGAATGCGGCTTGGCTCGTGCCGCACGCAGTTGCGACCGGAGTGTTTGGCCGCGTACAGCGCATCGTCGCCGCGTTTGATGAATTCGGAGATCTCTTCGGAGAACTGCATTTCCACGACGCCAATACTGGCGGTCACATGCAATTCCGCATCACCGATCTGGCAACGTAAAGACTGCACTGCGGCACGAGACCGCTCGGCGACGAGCAGGGCGTCGGCAAGCTTCGTGCGCGGTAGCAGGATCGCAAACTCCTCCCCCCCGTAACGGCAAACGATGTCACTCGTTCGTGTCGCTCGTTCGAATGTGACCGCAACGCGTTGCAGCATTTCGTCGCCAACTTGATGACCGTGATAGTCATTGAACATCTTGAAGTGATCGATGTCCGCCAGCATTAGGCACACGTCACCGCGCCGACGCTTCTGCAGCGAGAACAACCGATGAACTTCCTCATCGAACGCGCGGCGGTTCGAGACGCCGGTCAGCTTGTCCGTGCGCGCCTCCTGCATGTACGACTCAAGTTGTTGCTGCTTGACAGTAATTTGTTCCTGAGCCGAGGTCAGCTTGCCATGCAAATGCTGGTTCGCTTCGAAAAGCTCCCTGACCGCACGCAAGACGGCCTTCGGATCGGGTTGCTGGCTCTTGGTGATATCCGCGTTGATGCTCGCCAAGTTCAGCGAGTGGTGATCGACCTGTTCGTCAACGTTCGTGGCAATCGTCTGCACATAGTGCATGAACTGCGTGAGCTCTTTGCGATCGAACTCATTTTGAAGGCGATTGTTTTCGCGTGCGGTGGCAATTTGACGGTGATGAAAAAAAATGGCTGCAATGTAGCCCAGGGCTGCACTCAGCATGGCAATCACAAAAATCAACCGGTCCATGACCATCTTCCCAAGAGGAAATCCACCCGGACTTGCGACAATTCGACGGCAACTCTAGGTCACGAATACAGGTCAGCAAATGAGATCGCCGGTAAAATTGGCGATTGCTGAGTGAGTCGGCTGCAATGGTGTGGCGGTTAGTAAGCATTGCACCGGACGTAGGGGACCAAGGCGACGAATGTGCCTGGTCTCTCGGCCGAAACTCAAACGGAAAAATCGGCAGCGGCACGCTGGACACGACGCGCAAGCGAGTAAATCAGGCTACGACCACTCGCTTGCGCGTCGTGCTAATTTGTCTTTGCGTCAGAGAAGTTATTTCGTGCCCGTTCCTTACTCGGCCTTGTCCGCAGGATCGCTCGGCAGATGACGCAGTTCGGCCTTTTGGTAATCCGCCGAATCGAGCAGCTTCAAGACGCTGTCGAGGTATGCAAATTTGGCCGAGGCGAGATTCTCTTTCGTGTACAGCGAACGAAAGAAGTCCGCTCGCATAGGGATTGGCTGCGTCCCGTGGATGCTGATTTTGTCGAGCGACTGATTGTTGTGAACCATCACGTCACGAACGGACTTTGCTCGCTTGTCGAGCTGCTCGTTGATCAGCCGCTTGATGACCTCGTTGCTGGGCTCTTCACCCGCATCCAGCGTCCGTTCGATGGGAGGAACGTTCTTCAACAAATGAAACAACAGCATTCGGGGACGCGGATCGAGACTGACGGCCACGTGATCGAACTCATGCCGCATGAGCCAGCTCTTCCAGATATCTGGTGACTTCTTTTGAGCGGGAAGTCGAACGATGTGCGTGAGCTCGAACTTCTCTTCGACGTGTGTCATGGTGATTTTCACCTGCCATCGCCCTTGCCGCTTGTGCTTCACCAGGACGTAGCGGTACTGGCGATCTTCTCGCAAATTAAAGTCGGCCCAACCACGTCCGCTTTTGGCGAACTCACCCTCGGAGTCGTATTCGACTTTGACTTTGCCCTCCTCGATGAGTCGCTTGATTTCATCGGGCGCATTGTCGGTGGGGATCGGCTCGCCAGAGGATGAGTCTTCCAGCTTGGATGGAGGTGTTGGAGCACTTTGACCAACGACCGTCGGCAGATGGCAGACGATCGCAATGCTGACGAGAACCAGGAGGCTGATCCGTGCATCAATCTTTCGGAGCGTGATTTGATTGAATGTCATTTTGCGAGCATCATGCGGGCGACTCGTTCCAATCGGGCATCTGGCTCATCAGGGGCGAGATCGGTCAGGCATGTCGGTAGCCACGCGGGTTTCGAGACCTTGTTGTCCGGAAGTGACGTCAGCTTCGGCAGCTTAATCTCCGAGATGACATCCTCGAAGGCGGACGCGTCGGTCACGCGCAGAAAAAGGCGTTTGTTGGTGATGAGTTTGGAAAGGTCACCGGCAAACTCTTGGCTGAGTCCCAGCCAGATGATGAGGTTCGGATCGGCTCGCAGCGCGAGCCCTTGTTCGCCGCACGTTGAGGTGAATTCCGCAAACAGCGATTGCAACTGCGGAATCGTCGTCCCGTCGTGGCCGCGAATGTACTCGACGATCGCCCCAGGAATGTCGCCGTTCTGCACGAGCGTTTTCCATTCCTCCACTTCGTCATCATCGTCGAGATCAGTCGGATCAAACGAGAACGGCTTGTCTTCCAGCGTCTCTTCATGACCGGCATCGACCGCCTTCTGACGCTGTTCCGCTTCGAGCATTTGCAGGACGCGACTGTCCGGAGTCGCGGGACGACAGCGACCGCGAGCCCATTCGCGCAGTTGAAAAATCTTCTCTTCCATCGTCACCGAGAGCGGCACAGTCTCTTCACAAGCCTTATCGAGCACCGCCTGCGTCACGCCATCGTCACGGCCATAGGATTCGACCATCGCCGACAGTACCACCTGCTCCAGCTCAGCACCGCTGTAACCTTCGCTGTGCTCCGCAAGCTTGCCGAGATCGAAGTCACCGGGAGTAAATTTGCGCTTCCGTAGATGAATCTCCAAAATCTGTTTGCGTTCGTGATAGTTCGGCAGATCGACGAAGAAGAGCTCGTCGAAGCGTCCGCGTCGAAGCATTTCCGGCGGCAAGCCTGTGACACTGTTTGCCGTCGCCACCACGAACACCGGAGCTGGGTTTTCCTGCATCCAGGTCAGGAAGCGGCCCATGATGCGGACCATCGTCGAGTCCGATCCCGCTTCGCCGTTCGCTCCCGCAAAGCCCTTTTCGATTTCATCCAACCACAACACGGCGGGAGAAATCATCTCCATCAGGCTGAGCACGTCGCGCATGTTTTTCTCAGACTGCCCTTTGTCGCCGCTAAGCAACGTCGCGACATCCAACCGCACGAGCGGAAACGCCAGCATCCGTGCGATCGCTCGCGCCGTGAGGCTCTTGCCGCAACCTTGCACACCCAGCAGCAACACTCCTTTCGGTGCGGGGATGCCGCGTTGCCGAGCCACTTCCGTGAACGCCATCGACCGCTTTGCGACCCAATCCTTCAAAGCGTCCAAACCGCCGATGTCTTTGGCCCCTTCATTCAGCTCTTGGAATTCGAGCATCTCCGAGCCCTGCACCATCACCTTCTTTTCAGAGATGAGCTGCGCATAAATGTCGTCGTCGATCTCATTCCGCCCGATGAACGCTCGTGCGAAGGACTTCCTCGCTTGAGCCGACGTCAGCCCCAGCATCGTCTTCAGCAACCGCTCCTCCTGTTCCGGTGTCGGCGCAAGCGGCGAACGGCGATTCGCATTCTCCGCAGTCAAAGCCGCACGCAACTCGCCAGACAATTCGACAAGTCCCGGCAACGGCAGATCGAACGTGAGCGCGTCCTTTCGTAGCTCAACGGGAATCTCGGTATCCGGACCCATGAAGAGCAACGTCTTGCTCTGTTCAATCAACGTCGGCGCGAGATCGCGCAACTGCCGCACGATCTGCGGGTCCGACAGGTAGGGCCGAAAATCCTTCAGCAAGAACAACTGCTCATGCGGAAAGTCCACGACGTGCCGCAAGAACTCCGTCGGATCAATCAACGGTGGCCCGCCGGCATTCAGCGGCGAATGTGCTCCGCGAGTCACCGTCCACGTCACCAGTCCGCGATCCATCTCCGCCGCCAACGCGGCAATCTCCCCTTCCCAGCGTTCTTCCTCCCACGTGGTGAGGAACATCATCGAGAAGTGCGACAAGATGCGCGACTTGAGTTGAGCGATTGTGTCTGAAGCGGCCATAGCGGTAGACGATCAAAGTTTCGACGCCATCGCAAGTCACAAACAACGTATGCGAACGGCAACAACAAACTTCCCAGGTGAGCCGGAGGGCGTCAGCCCAATGGCACTTACTTTAGTAGCGGTACGGCGCGAGCCGTCCGGTTGAAGCGAGATCAAACTCGACACAACCGGGCGGCTTGCGCCGCTCCGCTACTCGCCCGGTTCTAAAGTAAGTGCCATTGGGGGTAAAACTTGAGATGCCGATCGGTTCAACGCGACTCCGCAATCAAATATCGCTTCACAAACTCCTCGTTCAATGTAATGCCGAGGCCGGGGCGGTCGGGGACTCGGATGAGGCCGTCTTTGTCCGCTTGGACTCGTTCGAGCGTCAGGTCGTTGCGCATCGGGACGTCTTCGACGCAGTCCTCGAAGATGAACGCGTCGCGGCAGGTGCTCAACCAGTGCAGGCTGGCGGCGACGGTGATCGGACTGGTGTAGCAGTGATTGCAGAGTCGGGCACCGATTTCTTCGACACGTTGCCGAATGAAGCTGCCGTCGGTGAAGCCGTTGCGTGAGAGATCGACTTGATACACATCGAGCGCGTGCTGGTCGATGAGTGGGCGGAATGCTTCGCGACCGCATTCTCCTTCACCAGCGGCGATCGGCACGGGTGAGCGGTCGCGCAACCAACGATAGCCATCGACGTCCGCTTGACGGAGTGGCTCTTCGAGCCACTCGATGTTGTAGTCGGCAAACTTGTGAGCACGTCGCAACGCGGTGCGAGCATCCCATACGCAGCCCGCGTCGATCAGCAGCGTCGCCTTGTCACCGAGTCCCTTTCGAGCACCGCGCACGAGGTCGATGTCGACCGCCTCGGACGTGCCCATTGGCTCCCAGCCGAACTTCACAGCGTTGTAACCAGCCTCAATCCAACGGCGACCGATGTCGGCGGTCTGCTCGCCATCGCGTCCGAAGAGGATCGACGCATACGCCGGGATCGCCGTGTGATGAGCGCCGCCGAGCAGTCGGTGAATCGGCTGTCCGAACGCTTTCCCTTTGAGATCCCACAACGCCATATCGACCGCCGCCATCGCCGAGACCGTGACGCTCGTGCGACCGAAGTACATCGTGCGACGATTCATTTTTTGCCACAGCCGCTCTGCTTCGAGCGGATTCTCGCCGATCAAGATCTGCCGCAATCCACAGGCAATGTTGTGGCTGAACGGTGCATCGACGATTGCCTTGACCACTTCCGGCGATGAATCCGCCTCACCAATTCCTTCCAGCCCGTCATCGGTACGCACTCGGATCAACACGACGTCCTGGCAACTGGCCGTCTTGGCGACGACCGATTCACAACGCAAAACTTGGCAAACGACTTCGGTGATCTTCATGAAGTATCTTTCGTAGGACAGTTTATTTTCGTAGAGCACATCTGGTCGGCAGATGGTAAGCCGTCAGTTTCAGGTCAGCGAGCACCGACAGTAACCCGAAGCGTCAGCGAGGGCGAGCGCTCCACAAAACGATGAATTCAGAGCCTCCTGGAGCGACCGCCCTCGCCAACGCTTCGGGTTACTGTTGCGGCGTCGCCGCCTTATCCATCCAACATGACACCGAGCGCCGTCTTCCGGGTTTGCCCCTCGCGGACCTTCGCCGCGATGCGGACGATGACTTGTTGAGCACGTCGTTCGCCATTGTTGACCGCGCTCAAGTAGGCGTTATTCATCTTTCCCTGCAACGTCGTCACCAGCTTGCGATAGAAGATGAATGGCTCAACCTGTTGCTCAATGCCGTCGAACGGCACGCGCGGGATGATGAACTGCCGGTGAATCTGCTCGTACCCTTTGCGATAGCCGGCCGAGCTGGAATCGCCGATATCGAAGTCTTTGATGCAACCTCGCAAGCGTTGCTCCGAATCACGCAACATTCGCCGCGAGTCCACCCAGTCCTGTTTGTCTTCGCGGCTGGAGTAGAGCCGCTCATCCGCCGACAAGTCGCGATTCAACGCCTTCAATCGGCCGGTCAGATCCACCATCATTTTCCGCAGTCGGTCGAGATCCTTTTCGATATCCATCGCCGAACTCCATTCGGTTTCGATCCGCTCAAAGATCGGCGTCAAATCTCGGCCGGGCACCGCAGCGAAGGCGGTCATCGGGGGCACGAAACTCATCGGTGGTGCGTAGTTGAACGGCATTTGCGGGACGGTGATGTAGATGACAACGTCCGCTATCACACCCGGACCTGGCGCGGGAATCGGTTGATCCAAGAGTGGGTTGGTTCCGTTCCAGCCTTCATAGCTCATTCCATAAAGCTGCCACATCGCCACGAAAGTGGGATCAACTCCAACCGCTTGAACCAACCCACGCAACGTCAACGACACCAACTGCGGACAGCGTTCCAAGTCTCATCCGGAATCCTCACAACCAGCCCTTGAGGCGCGTACGCGGGCTTAAACCAGACCCAGACAAAGTACGGGGAGCCATCGGCCAACGGGAATTGCTCCCACGCCTGCGAGGCCGGCCGCTGGGCAAAATGTGCTCCGAAGTCAACGAGCGTGGAAGCACCTGAGTGTTGCGGTTGGTTCATAGCATCGAGCCATCGGGAGTCATGTTGTCTTAAGATTCGAGCGACAGAATTGACATGAAGTTAAAGCACAATCCAACGGAACTGGTAGATTCTATTTGTGATCCGCTCGGCATTCGAGGCCGAGGTGACTGGCTAGGTCTTCATCTTCTGCGGGGGGAAACAAAGGGGACAGGTCCGAATGGCACTGCCGCTTGCGTGAGTTGAAGTTACGTCGAGCAGCCGGTCAAGAGTT
>JANNDA010000154.1:0-5470 GCA_031387195.1 Planctomyces sp.
CCTTAAAAATCAGTGATGACTTCGCTTCCAGCGCGTGTGCTGAGTCCGCGCCAGATGGTTAAGTCGATGCTATTGCTGATCGATCTCGTGGCCCCGTCCATCATCACTGCGCTCACCATTCCTGAGTGAAAGCTGCGTGCCGTATTGGCGGCATACGTCACTTGCGTTGTGGAGCCCCCTTCACGCTGCGAGATGAAATCGATGTCATACTTCACGCCGCCCGACGTGTAGTTGACGACCGTGTTTGGCGTGAACACCGTCGTGAAACCGATGTGATTCGCGCGGCCACAGACCCATTCCGTGTGTCCCGAATCCTTCAACGTCCCGCCGTATCCGACCACGGTCGCGACCGAACCCCGAACAGGCACTCCGGCGGCCGCCGGGTTTCCACTGTCACGCAGGTGCGGCGTGTAGGTCTTCACTTCGGCGAATGCCAAAGTCGTGCTCGTACCGTCCCGAAAATGTGCCGTTTGAATACTGCTATTTGGATGAAACGCACCGTTACCGCCCTGTTTCGTATTCGGATCCCAAACCATCCAAGTCCCCATGTTCGCCGCATAATTGAGCGGGTAGTGAGTGAAGTTCGGATCTCCCGGCTGGGGATCGGAACGCGCACGATCGTTGACCTCGCTGGGGCACAAGTAAGTCGGAATGCGAGTCTTTGCGACGTTCCCTTGAACCGAATACGGCTGATTCCAGTCGATCAACTTCTGTAAGTTGGCCTGTTCGAGGTACGGCAACAAGTACGCCTGGGGGGACCAAAATACGCTGGTGGTGGCGCTCGTGTTGAGGCAGGCCGATGGCGGGAAATAGCGTCTCGCATCCAGGTAGTTGTGAAGCGCCAACCCAATCTGCTTGAGATTGTTTTTGCATTGGCTCCGTCGAGCTGCCTCGCGAGCCTGCTGTACGGCTGGCAGCAAAAGAGAAATGAGGATTGCGATGATGGCAATTACCACCAACAGCTCAATCAACGTGAAACCTCGACGAGCACTGACAGACATAGAACGACGAAACATGCGAAATCTCCAAGCGGAAGAGGAATCGTGCAGACAGATTCCAGGCGGAAGGAGTTTGGCTGGCGGGCAAGAGGTCCAAGGCTGGCTAACTCAGAGACTAGCGCTGCACTGAATTGACACTGAGTCTCAATTGCACAACGATAGCGACCAGTTTCCAAGATGCAAGCCCAGAAAGTGATCTCCAGATGCCGCCAGAAAAGATCGAGCCCGTCGCGACAACGATCACCCCATTGCCGCAAGTCGTCGTAGATTCCCCAGGTACGGAGCTGCCGCAATATCCCAGTGAGGCCCTTTTTGGCGGCCATCGAGAACTGTTAATCCTGCACCACAACGAGACTTATCGCTTGCGAGTCACTCGGACAAACAAGCTCATTCTCACCAAGTGAAGACGGACTAAATCGTTAAGTTCTTCATCAACATGATGGCGGCGGGACCAACCAGCACCACGAAGATGCCGGGGAAGATGAACAGGATGAGCGGGAAAAGCATTTGCACGGCAGTCTTTTGAGCGCGCTCTTCGGCGTATTGGCGGCGCTTCAGACGCATCGTGTCCGATTGGACTCGCAGCGCCGGGCCAATCGACGAGCCGAATCGTTCTGAATTGATCAACACCGCAACCAGTGCGCGAAGGTCATCGACTCCGGCTCGTAGGCCCATTTCTCGCAGGCATTCACGACGAACCTTGCCCATCTGCATCTGCATGTTGCAGCGATCAAGCTCTTCGCAGATTTCCGGAGCCGCCGCTTGTAATTCCTCAGAGACGCGCCGCATCCCGGCATCCAGACCAAGGCCCGCTTCAATACAAACGACAAGCAGGTCCAGCGCGTCGGGCAACTGTAAAAAGATTTTCTCTTGCCGACCCTTACGAATGATCGCCAACACAACTCCTGGGATATAGAAGCAGATTCCGGCACCCGCGAGCATTGTCGTCAGGCCATTCAGTTTGAAACCATACATCGCAACGCCGGCTCCTCCACCCATCACAAAACCAAATCCCAAACTGATCATTTTGATGGTCAAAAACATTGATGCCGCATTCGGATTGTTGAATCCAGCGTTCGCCAGCCGGAGTTTCAGGTCATTGCGTTCGATGTCGGTCTTAGGGGCGATTGCTTGCGAGAGCGTGGGAGCAGCCTTCTCCAGCGCGGCGGCAACGCCGGATTTGTCTTTGAGCAGTTTTTTGTCTTCGCGCAAAGTCGGGTCACGAAGCTCGTCGAGCCGTTCCATGGCTCGCGACTTGCCTGAGTTCACCGCGTTCATCAACCCTAAGACAACGCAGGTGATGAGTCCAAAGATTGCCCACGGAAGAATCTGCATAACGTCCATGATGTGCTCGCGGTCACTTCAAAAGGATTTGGTTCAATCAATGATCGATCACAGTGACCAATGATTTCGCGGGGCGTTGTCACCTGTCGGTCGAAATCACACCTTAATGTCCACAATCTTCTTGATCACGACGGCACCGAGCAGTTGCATAAAGAGCGCGCCGGCAACCATCTTTTGACCGATGGGATCGGTAAAAAGCAGCGAGACGTATTCCGCATTCATGGAATACACCGCCATAAACAGTCCAACGGGCAAGGCCATCAACACGATGCCGCTCAATCGGCCTTCGGCCGTCAGCGCGGCGACGGTTCCCAGGATTTTGAACCGCTCGCGAATGACGTAGGAAATCTTGTCGAGGATCTCGGCCAGATCACCACCGGCCTGCTTCTGAATGGCCACCGCAGTCACAAAGAATCGGAGGTCAAAATTCGGCATCCGCTTCGACATGCTCCGCAACGCGCGCTCGATCGGAATGCCGAGATTCTGTTCTTCAAAGGCCATCCCGAACTCGACGGAGATCGGTTCGGGCATTTCATCGACGATGACATTCATCGCCGAAGCCAAGCTGTGCCCTGATCTCAAAGCGCGAGCGATGAGAGACATTGCATCGGGCAATTGAGCCGCGAACTGCTTCATCCGGCGACGTCGTTTCCACCACACCCAGATCATGGGAAGACTACCGACGAACAATCCACAAACCGGATAGAGCGGTGCCGGCAATCGAGCGGCCCAGCCCAATAAGGCTCCGATCCCCATGCCGCCGAGAATCATTGTGAGAAACTTATCCGGAGAGATGTTGCAGTCGGCTTGCTGCAAATACTCAGAAAGACCGGCGAATTTGGCCGAGATGCTGCCGATCACGGTCGATGCGCCATTCGCCGTTTCTTTAAGAAGTTCCCCTCCCTTCATCAACGAATTCACCTCCGGATCATTGCGTCGGCGACCGGTCAACACGTCCAAGCGTTCTTCTTCCGACGTCTTGCCGAGATCTTTCGTGAGCAAATAGATGCCGGCCACCAAACTGGCGACAAACACAAACGCGGCAACGGAAATGATTCCGACGGACATGATCTGGATTCCTCAATGAGTGCGGCGATCGGGGATTGCCGTCCCCTCAGGCTTAATTCAACGACTGAAAATTTGGACCGGCAGATTTCAGACCAAGTCACAACGACTAATTCCCACCCAGCCGCCGCGCGGCGAACAGGTTTGCGGGGAGACGGATGCCGGATGATTCCAACCGCTGCATGAACGTGGGACGCACTCCAGTTGCCTCAAAGTGGCCGAAGCATTTTCCTTCTTCACTGATGCCGTCTTGAGTGAACTTGAAAATCTCTTGCATGACGACCGCGTCTTGTTCCATGCCGCAAACTTCCGTGATTGACGTCAGCTTACGTGGCCCACCTTGTAGGCGGTTGACTTGAATGATCATGTTGACGGCTGATGCGAACTGATATCGCAGGGCTCGGATCGGCAACTCGATACCGCCCATCGCGATCATCGTTTCCAAACGCGACACTGCGTCTCGCGGCGTGTTGGCGTGGATCGTCGTCATCGAGCCTTCGTGGCCCGTGTTCATGGCCTGCAGCATGTCGAGCGCTTCGGCACCACGGCATTCGCCGATGATGATGCGGTCGGGACGCATACGCAGAGCGTTTTTCACCAGATCGGTCGCGGTGACTTGTCCGCGCCCTTCCACGTTGGACGGGCGAGTTTCCAGTCGCAGCACGTGATCCTGTTGAAGCTGCAATTCGGCGGCATCTTCGATCGTGATGATCCGCTGATCTGCCCCGATGAAGCTCGACAGAGTATTGAGCAGTGTTGTCTTACCGGAGCCGGTACCGCCGCTGATGACGACATTCAGCCGAGCTTTGATCGCTCCTTCCAGCAGCATGACCATTTCCGGCGTGAACGCTCCGAACCGCAGCAGATCTTCCAACGTCAGCGGCTTGGAACCGAATCGGCGAATCGTCAGCGAGGGTCCGTCAATTGCCAGCGGCGGGATGATCGCATTCAGACGAGAACCGTCGGGCAGTCGCGCATCGACCATCGGCGAGGTTTCATCAACGCGTCGGCCGACTTTGGAGACGATCCGGTCAATAATCTGCAGCAAGTGTTCGTTGTTGCGAAACGTCACCTTATGCCGCTGAATCCGGCCGTCCTTTTCCACGAACACGTTCTTCGGCCCGTTGATCATGATGTCCGCGATGCCGGGCTCTTTCAGCAGAATTTCCAGCGGGCCGAAGCCGAATGTTTCGTCGAGAACTTCTTCGATCAATCGTTCTCGTTCCGAGCGATTGAGCAGCGCGTTTTCGGTATCACAGAGGTGTTCGACGACGAGGCGAATCTCGCGGCGCAGAGTATCACCCTGCAAATCACCGAGCCGCGTGAGGTCCAATTTCTCCACGAGCTTGCCGTGAATACAGCGTTTGAGTTCTTCAAAATCCTGAGCCGGGGATTCAAGGCCGCGACTCGGTCGGCCAGCAAAAGTGGCTGGTGGCATGGGTGACTCCCAACACAAATCAAACAAGGTGCAAGTGGGCCAAATGGACGCGGATTCGGCGTGCCTCGGTGGCGTCCGTCACTGACAACGTCCTGAAAAACATAGGTCAGCTTTTGCCAAGTGGCAGACTGACAACACGGATTTGTTGAGAAAAAGCGACACGCCCCGTCGCGTTCACAACATGATTATCCAGAAGACCGAGCGAATCGTGTTGGCACACCGTTCGCCCGTGCAAAGGCGGAAAGAATTGGTCATTGGTCATTTTTTGTTCTGCCAAATAACCAATGATCAATGACCGATAACCAACGACCAATTTCCGCCCCTCAAGAACCTTCGCTCCACCAATCAGACTCCACGCATGGCCTATCTCATCTCGCTTGATCAACTGACGCTTCGCTTTGGCCGGTTCGTCGCTGTGGACGTGTTGAGCCTTTCCGTCCGAAAGGGGGAGTTGTTCGGATTCTTGGGGCCCAACGGTGCTGGGAAGACGACGACGATTCGTGTGCTCATTGGCGGTCGGGCTCCGTCGAGCGGGCGTGTTGAGGTGGCCGGGTTCCGCATGCCGCAGCAGTTTGATCGAGTCAAACCGTTGTTCGGATACGTGCCTGACACCGAAAACCACATC